>CANJWH010000016.1 GCA_947478465.1 Bacteroidota bacterium | reverse complement strand
GGGTTTTACGTTTGATCTGGCGAACTAATGCGCTCGCACTTTGATTGTTTTGTGTTTCCATTTTGTGAGATTTTTTAAAGTTTGGTTTTCCAAAATCCCACATTAAATTTACACCTAATTTAGTCCACTTTACGCTGACGATTTACAGCGAAGAAATTGCAGCACACATTCATCAGTTTATGGCTAAGTCCAACTAATAAGCAGCTATATAAAACTAATTGCTGATGTATGAGTAAATTTCACTTCCTTTACAGATACTATTAGCTGCCTGCGTTTGTCAGCTTCATTTATTAAATGCACAAAAAACATTGTTAGTTTTTTGTGTTTTTCTTCATAGAATATATATTTGCGCATACTATTTTCCCGGATATGAAAACCATATTACTTATAGAAGACAACAACGAAATCCGCGAGAATACGTGTGAGCTTCTTGAACTGGAAGGGTATAAGGTATTGCTTGCCGAAAATGGTAAAACAGGGCTTGCATTAGCAAAAGAACACAAACCCCATCTTATTATCTCGGATATTTTAATGCCCGAAGCAAGCGGCTATGATGTAGTGAGAGGCTTAAAAGCTGACCCCGAAATTTCTGCTATTCCGTTTATCTTTCTTACCGCCAGTGCCGAAAAAAAAGAAGTAGAAGCCGGGCTTGGTATGGGCGCAATGGATTATATCCAGAAACCCTTTGAACCGCAGGAATTATTTGAAGCCATCAGGCGCTGCCTCAAGAGCAATTAAAATTCTCTGAATACTGCCGTTCAGCATTTCCGGCAAAACCTGAGTTTCTGCATTTTCTTAATTTTGAATTTGTGAAAACGCTCTTGTTCCTGCTATCTTTTTTGTTTCTACACCTGCAGGTATCTAATGCCATTGGTCAAACCTATCAGAAAGGTGCACTTCTTTACTCAGCATTACTTTCAGAAAACTCAGATACTGCCGGCTGGAAAATGGAAGGCGCTGGCAAGGCTGAATTCAGCAAGGGGTGGATGCAGTTGTTTTCACCCGATGAAAAAGGTAATCTGGTATTCTGGTGTCCTCAGAATTTTCCTGAAAATTTTATTGCCGAATGGGAAGTACAAAACCTGAATACTGAAGCAGGGTTATGTATCGTTTTTTTTGCCGCCAAAGGCTTGAAAGGTGAAGACATTTTTGCTGCTTCGCTACCCAAACGCGATGGCACTTTTAAGAACTATACAAAAGGAGCAATTAATAATTATCACATTTCGTATTACGCCAACGGCAAAAACGAACCGGGAAGAGAAACTGCCCATTTGCGCAAGAACAAAGGATTTCATAAAGTGCAGGCACAGCAATCCGGCATCCCGCTTCATTCAATAGCTGCGCATAAGCTGCAATTGATAAAGCAACAAGGAAGAATAGTATTTACTATTGATGAGCGCACCGTTATAGACTGGCTGGATAACGGACAGCAATACGGTAAAATTCTGGAATACGGCAAAATAGGATTCAGACAAATGAAGTGGACAAAATTTGCTTACCGCAATTTCAATGTATGGGAATGTTTGCCGCAATGATAAACTAAAAAGAAGCCTTCTATTACTTAATCAACACCTCCGTAGCTCCCCATCCGTAGAGCTCATAAGATGCAGCGCGATAGCTGATACCGCTGTAGGTATCAAGCAGAGCAATAATCTCTTCGCGCAAACGGCCCTTACCTACTCCATGTATAAACACAATCTTGTAATAATTATTGCGTATGGCATTGTCCAGCTCCTTTGTAAAATGGCGCAGCTGCACATCAATAATTTCACCATTACTCATGCCGCGATGACTGGGTAGCAGGTTTTCAATATGCAGGTCCACTACGTCTTCAATGGGTCTGCGGGCCTTTGATATTTTTTTGGGCAGGGGTTTCTCTTTTTCCCTGATAATTTTTTCAATGGGTATTTTTTTAACCTCGTTCAGAAATACATCCGGGTCAATCTGCGGAATTTCAATTTTCTTAGGCTCTTCTTTCCGGTTGCTATCGGGTTGTTTCTCATGCTGACGGCTTTTAGGCACAAGCTGTTCAAGAGCATAAGGTATTTCAAGACCATCGTCCATCATCACCATAGCACTGGCTTTACCCTTGAATGCAGTAATCTTACCACCTCCGGGTTCATTGAGAAAACTTACATCATCACCGATATTGAATTTCATGCTTTTACCGCTAAGATGCTAAGGCGCAAAGTTAAATAGGATTTTTTGTGTTCTGTTTGTGATTATTGGCTATTTCACTATTTGGCTATGTGGCTATTCTTCAATGCTTATTAAACGGATACACCCCAAAACCATGTACTCTGTTATATTCCAAAGCGGGAAAAGGAAATTTAACCACATCCAGTGCCGAGAAAATAGTCTTCAGCACTTTTGACTTTGTTCTTATTTTACTCAATTGTATGTCAAGAGAAAAATAATACTGCCGGTAGCGCTCGTACTGCGGAAGCGGTTTTCCATCATACTCAGCAGGGTTGCTGTGTGCACCCAGCATACCGTTTGCACCATACCCAAAAGCTACATTCAGCCAGCGCGGAAAGCGTGATGTTTCTGGCAAAAACGAATGGATGTTAAACGACAGCCACATGGTATAACTGTTATAGTCCTTTAATAAACGTTCGCCTATGTTGCTTCCTAAAAGGTTGGGGCGGTATTTCCAGCCGGGCGAACCCATAAATCCGTAGCGCAGAATAATGCGTTGCTCGTCCCAGGTTAGCTCCTGCCCTATTGCCAGCAATGAGCCTCCTGTGTTGGCAATAAGGTCGCCCCATGAAGCACCGTATTCTGCCGAAAAACCATCGAATATTTCAATGGTGGTGAGAAAGATAGAACCCATGCTTCCGCCTAACCATATAGCTTTTTTTCGCTCTAATCCACTCCAGCGAAACATATCATTGCAATAAACACCTATATGATAAGATGCTGTTAAATGCCCCATCTTATCCATCTGCATCCACTCACTGTTATCATTAAAAAAGTGAAAGCCCGTAAGCGGGTAATCCTTATACCACGCCACATACAAGCCCGCCATAGATACAGCATATAGCGAGCCGGCACCAATCATCAGCCCGTTGAAACGCTTTTTATTCAGCGTTTTGGCAGGCACCCAAAAGTTGGTACTGTCGTTTTGCGCCTGTGCAAATAAGAACGAAACAGAAAAGATAAAAACAAGTACCCGGCTCTTAAACATGAGCCAAAACTAAATATTATAATTCTATAATAATTCCAACTGAAGGAATGAGTGTTCCCGTGGTGTTTGGAACTTGTTTGGTCTGATATCGTGTTGGATCGTTAGGATCTGTGGCAATAGTGCCGTCTGCATTGCGCACTACATCTATACGGGGCTGGAGTTTTGCTTTAAAGTTATAGGCATTCTGTATATCCAAGTAAATATTGAGTGCCCACTTTTTAAAGAAATATTTTTTGTCAACACGCATATCAAGTTGATGCACGGAGTTTAACCGCTGTGAATTAAGATTGGCATAATCTACTATTCCCTGATGGTTTAAATCCCATACCGTTTTAAGCGAAGTGGTTTGTACATCGTAAGGAGTATAAGGCGGGCCACCCAAAAAACGCCACTTCACTCCTATCTCCCAGTTGCGTTTAAACTTTTTGCCGCCAGTTAATGCAACAATGTGTTGGTTGTCCCATGCCGAAGTAATAAATTTTCCGCTGCGGTTTTCAAACTCACTGCGAACAAAGGTGTAGGCAATTATTCCATAAAATCCTTTAAACAATTTTTGCTGAATAAGTACTTCAAGACCATAGCTTCTTCCATTAGAAGTTGATGAAACACCTTCATTGCCTATCACCCCGAAATCCGCACCCAGATTGGCAAGCGAAATAGAATCTTTCAGCAGGAAGGGATAGTTTTTATAGGTTTTGTAAAAACCTTCAACCGTAATACGGGCATTGTTTTTAGAGTTGTATTCAACACCTGCCACCAGATGATCAGACATAATATAGGTTACATTATTATTCCTGTTCACCAGTTCATTGTTATTATTTCTGAAACCAAGAACGGTATATGCAGGCAACTGATAGTATCTGCCGGTATTGAAGTTTACATTAAAGCGTTCGCTGATGCTGTACGATGCAGAAAAACGTGGCGAAAGTTGTTTCAGCGGATTACTCATATCATCGGAATAGCTGTTGCCATCTGCTCTGATACCAAATGAAAGTGAAAGGCGCTCACTGAATAATTTCTTACTCAGTTGGGCAAACACTCCGTATTTATGAAAGTTCAGTTCAGAGCTGAAATCCTTGATAGCGGTTGTTCCGTCAGGCAGTGAAAATTTGCTGTAAGTGCTGTTGGTGTATTGCACAAATTCATAACCGGCACCATAATTAAAACGGAAACCGCTTTTGATATAATTGTTTTCAAATCGCAATTTATTTTCAATTTCCTGTGAGTTGTATTTCAGCAACAGATTGCTGTCCGCACTTTCATCATTGCCGTTGTATTTGGTGGCGGTGTTGCTCAACTGGTTGCGGCTTGCTACCAATTGAGAATAACCGTTCTCACGAAAATTTTTCCAATTGGCACCAACAGTATAATTCCATTGTTTGCTTACAGGAATAACTTCCAGAATGTAGCGCTGTTCTTCGGTTTCATTAGCACTTTTGTTTAACTCAAAATCATCAATTGCACCCAGGCCAATAATGTTTATTTCATTTTTATCGTTCACTTTTATTTTATACTTCAGTTGGAAATCATTGTATGTAGGCAGAAAAGGCAACGCTAATGCTTTGAATAAAAACTGCAGATAAGAACGTCTTGCAGAAAACATAAACGACTGCTTTTTAGAAATCGGGCCTTCTAATGTTAAACCGAAATCAGAAGAACCAAGAGTAAAGTTGGCTCCAATCCTATCGGTACGCGGGTCTTTCTGGCGAAATTCAAAAACCGAACTCATGGTATTTCCACGCGAAGCAGGAAAAGCTCCTGAGTAAAAATCTACCTCACGAATAAAATTAACATTTATCATTCCTACCGGTCCGCCTGATGAACCTTGTGTAGCAAAGTGATTGATGTTTGGTACTTCAATACCATCCAGATAAAAACGATTTTCGTTGGGCGCACCGCCACGTATAATAATGTCGTTGCGGAACGAAACACCCGAAGCCACACCCGGCAGCGATTGTATTACTTTTGAAATATCACGATTTCCACCTGGATTACGCTCTATTTCTGATACGCCAATGGTGCGCAGCGAAAGAGGACTTTCATCTGTTTTCTTGAAAGGCGAAATCGTAATTTTTACTTCTTCCAGCGTTTTTACATCTTCCTCCAAAGCAAGATCAATCAACGCAGGTTTGTTATTAAAAACCTGTATTTCAAGAACAGACTTTTTCTTAAAGCCGATAATAAAAACTTCAATATTATATAAATCTGGTTTGAGGTTTTCAATGCTGTAGTTACCGTCAATATCTGATAATACAACAGTTCCTGTTCCCTGGATAACCACATTTGCAAAAGGAACGGGCTCGTTGTTTTTTGCATTAAATACACGCCCTTTGATTATCCCTGTCTGACTGAATGCAGAAAAAGAAGAGAACAAAAAAATAAAAATAATAAGTCTATTCATCCGTTTTTAATTTGAAACATAACAACAAAGAAAACAAATTGTTCAAAGCATAAATACAAATCAATTTGTGTATAGCTTTGTCACAAAATCAGAACAAATGGCAACTCAGAAAAAATGTCCCGAATGCAATGAGTGGACAAGCTGGAACCACCAACTTACCGATACTTGCGAACACTGCGGTCAATTGCTTGACAAGCGCACCATCAATGATTTAGAGTATTTTGAAAAACAGCAGAAATTGAATGACGAAAACTCATTTTCTGCTCCCAAGCCAGGCGATAATTTTCTGATGCTTGCAGTACGAAGAACTGTATGGATAGCCAATGTTATTTACATGGCAACTGTTTCTTTTTTTCTTTGGCTTTTTACAACGCTTGCAGGATGAAAAAATTATTGCTTAACCCGATCTTCCTGTCCTGTGCCGCATTGTCGGGCATCAATAAATTACTTGAACTGGCAGGATATTATATTCCGTTTATTCATGCCTACATGGACGACTTCTTTTGCATGATTGTCATGCTTACTCCTGCATTATTTATACAGCGGAAATATGTTTTCAATAACTGGAATTATGTTTTCAGCAAGTGGCATACAATTATAGCAATTGCCTATTGCTCTATTGTTTTTGAGCTTATTCTTCCCTTACAATCAAATCAGCACACAGCAGACCTGCTCGATTTTGTGGCGTATTCAGCAGGCGGAATGGTTTTCCATCTGTTTATCAATAAACCTCAGCTGATACCAAGTACTTCACGTGCAGAGCGCAATATATCCAACGCTTCTTCCTTAGTGTGAGACTCTGCGTACGTGCGCAATACGGGCTCAGTTCCTGAAGGACGAATCATCAGCCATTCACTATCATTGAAATAGTATTTAAAACCATCAAGGGTTTCTACTCTTTCAACTTTGTACTTTCCAAATGACGAAAATTTATTGTTTTTGCAATCAGTAATAATTTGTTGTTTAAGCGCTTCAGGAATTGATAAATCTACACGCTCAAAAGCAAATGAACCGGTAATTGAATATATCTCATCAATCAGTTCTCTTAACGTTTTACCGGTTTTTACCATTGCTTCAAAAATCAGCATACCATTCCATATTCCATCACGCTCAGGAATGTGTCCTTTCACGGCAATACCACCACTTTCCTCACCGCCAACAAGCACATCTTCTTTGAGCATAATGCCGCAAATATGTTTGAACCCGATTTTAACAATCTCTAATTCTAAACCATAATGTCGGCACAATACACCAATCTTTACAGATGAAGAAAAACCTGTGCAAACCTTACCCGTCATGCCCTTGTACTTATGCAGGTAATGAATAAGCAACAACAGAATGTGATGCGAATCCACAAAATTTCCTTCGCCATCATACAAGCCAATGCGGTCTGCATCACCATCAGTTACCAAACCGCAATGAATAGTACCGTTTTGTTTCAGCAACTTTGAAAATTCCTGCAGATTGCGATGAATAGGCTCAGGCGGGATACCACCGAACAATGGGTTTTCTTCGCAATGCAGTAAAGTAATATCTGGCAGCAAACGCTTGATTACATTTTGTCCAGAGCCATACATGGCATCGTAAGCCAGGTTGAATTTTGAGTTTTGTATGGCGTTTATGTCAAAGTTCTTTTCAAGCGTTTCGCAATACAAGGTTTCTAAAGCAACATACTCCAACAAGCCTTTACTAACGAGACTTTCAATACTTATACTATCCAAATCAATTGAGTTTATTTCCGGAATATATTTCTCTACTTCAGCAATATCTTCTTCCAGCAACGGACCACCGTAACCTCCTTTCAGCTTAAAACCATTGTAAACTGGGGGATTGTGACTTGCGGTAATAATTACGCCTGCTCCTGCATTGTATTTCAAAGCCCCCAGCGAAACCATTGGAGTAGAGACAAATCCTTTTGCAAGAAAAATCTTAATTCCGTTTGAAGCCATCACCTTTGCTGTGGTTTCGGCAAACAATTCGCCTGCAAAACGGCAATCGTGCCCGATAACCACCGCCTTGTTTTTGTTGGTGGCAATCAGCCATGCAGCAGTTGCCTGCGCCACGCGCGCCACATTATCAACCGTAAATTCTTTGGCAATAATGGCACGCCAGCCATCGGTTCCGAATTTTATGTCTCCCATATTGTTTACTATTTGAGTGCAAAATAAAGCATCTGCTGCAGATTATTTAAATATTTTTGACACCTGTGAAAACGGAAGTACTCTATCTTTCCTATGACGGCATGACCGACCCGCTTGGACAGTCGCAGGTATTGCCATATCTGGCAGGACTTACAAAAGCTGGATATTCCGTTACATTAGTCAGTTTTGAGAAAAAGGAAAAGTTTGAAGCAACTGGCAAAGTAATAGCAGAACAAATAAAATCATTTGGAATTGACTGGCAGCCGCTTTCTTACACTCCTAAACCACCTGTATTATCAACGCTTTGGGATGTATATCAATTAAGGAAGAAAGCAGAAGAACTTCACAAACAGAAGAACTTTAAAATAGTCCATTGCCGCAGTTACATCACATCATTAGTTGGTGAGTTTCTGAAAAAGAAATACGGCATCAAATTCATCTTTGATATGCGTGCGTTCTTTGCTGACGAGCGGGTGGATGGAGGCTTATGGAACAGAAGCAACCCTGTTTTCAACCGCGTCTATCTCTATTTCAAAAAGAAAGAACAGGATTTTCTGGAGAATGCCGACCACACAATAAGTCTCACCGAAGCGGGAAAAGAAATTATCCACTCGTGGAAACACCTGAAAAATCAGCCTGTACCGGTGGAAGTAATTCCGTGCTGTGCAGACCTCGAACATTTTTCAAGAGCCAACATTCAGCAAAACGAGTTATCAAAATATAGAACAGAACTGGGAATTTCGGAAAATGATTTTGTGATTTCATACCTCGGTTCGGTAGGAACATGGTATTTGCCCGATGAGATGTTGGGCTTCTTTAAAAGATTATTACTAAAAAAACCGGAAGCAAAATTCCTGTTCATTACTGGTGATAATCCAACTGAAATACTTGACCGGACAGAAAAGCTAAACATTTCGAAAGATAAATTCATCATACGCAAAGCATCACGGAAAGAAGTTCCTTACTTTATTCTGCTCAGTAAATTCTCTCTGTTTTTTATTCAGCCCTTGTTTTCAAAAAAAGGCTCCTCTCCTACCAAGCACGGAGAAATCCTCGGCATGGGAATTCCTGTTATCTGCAACTCCGGTGTGGGTGATGTTGACCGCATTGTCCGCGATACACAATCTGGTTTATTGGTTGATAAATTTAAAGATGCGGAATACGATAAAGTGATTTCACAAGTTGATTCCTTGCTACAAACTCCACCTGAAAAACTTCGGGCTGCTTCCGAAAAATATTATTCCCTGGAAGAAGGAGTGAAAAAGTATTTGGCGGTTTACAAAAAGCTAAGTTCATAAATCTCAACCGAAACACTGGACATATTTCAGGGTATATTATTGAGATGCTGAAACAAGTTCAGCATTATGAAAAGTTCACTCATTGTGATACTTCTCATTTCTCAAAATAGTAAAGGCTCTGTAAAGCTGTTCTGCAAAAATCAATCGTATCAGTTGATGCGAAAATGTCATTTTAGAAAGAGATAATTTTGAATTGGCGCGCTCATACATTTTCTCCGAAAAGCCAAAAGCACCTCCAACTACAAATACCAGATTTTTAACTCCGCTGTTCATGCGCTTTTGCAAAAAAGCAGCAAATTCCATAGAAGAATATTCAACTCCCTTTTCGTCAAGCAAAACTACAAAGTCTGAAGGCAGAAGTTTTGTAAGAATACTTTCAGCCTCCTTATTTTTCAATTCAGAAAACTCCAATTTAGAAGAGTTTTTAGGAGGAGCAATTACGATCATTTCAAAATCGGTATAATGCTTTAAACGCGTAAAAAATTCAGAATACCCTGCCTCAACAAATTTCATGTTTGTTTGCCCCACAACCACTAACTTTATCTTCATACCTGTTTAAATTTGCTCAAAGATAAATTATCTATATTTGCCATTGTCTGATATTAATTCATTTGGCTTGATTTTTGAATTATGCAGCAATACAATTTAGTAAAATGAAAAAAGTTAGCTTATTAATTGCATTCCTTATTAGCACAAGTGTTTTTGCTGTTATGTTTCCTGGAGCACCCGATAATATTAATGCTGCCATTAAAATAGGAAACGGAGCAGAACTTGCAAAATATTTTGCTCCTAACATTGAACTTGTTATTGGAACAAAATCCAGTACTCCAAGCAAAGCACAAGCCGAGATGATGGTGAAAGATTTTTTTGCAAAAAACCCTGTTAAAGAATTCAAGGTTATGCATCAGAATTCTTCACAGGATAATTCGCTTTACTCTATTGGCGAGCTCACTACAGCCAACAAATCATATAGAACATATTATCTGTTACGCAAAAGTGGAGAGAACTATACCATCACTCAATTGCGTTTCGAAGATTCCGGAGAATAAATTCCAAATCAGGAAATGAATATTGAACAGCTCATTGCCTCTGCCTTTGCTGAAGATTTAGGAGATGGCGACCACACTTCTTTAGCCTGCATTGATGCAAAAAAAACCGGAAAAGCTAAATTATTAGTTAAAGAAAAAGGAATAATTGCCGGAGTTGATCTGGCAAAAAAAATCTTTCACTTTGCCGATAAAAATCTGGAAGTTCAGTGTTTCATAAATGACGGAACACTAGTAAATCCCGGGGACATTGTTCTGGAAGTTTCAGGTTCTGAACTTTCAATTCTTAAAAGTGAACGCCTTGTGCTGAACTTTTTGCAACGTATGAGCGGCATTGCAACCGCAACGCACAATCTTAATCAGCTTATTAAACATACCAACGCAAAGCTTTTAGACACACGCAAAACAACTCCTCTCTTGCGAGAAGTAGAAAAAATGGCTGTAAAAATTGGTGGCGGAGAAAATCATCGATTTGGACTGTATGATATGATTTTGATTAAAGACAACCACATTGATTTTTGCGGTGGTATAAAAAAAGCGATTGAAAAAACACAACAATATCTGAAAGAGAAAGACAAAAATCTGAAAATTGAAGTGGAGACCCGCTCACTTGAAGATGTAAAAGAAATACTTTCCATTGGCGGCATTCAGCGTATAATGCTGGATAATTTTTCGCCCTCAAAGCTGAAAGAAGCAATTGAACTTATTAATGGCAAATTTGAAACTGAAGCGTCAGGCGGAATAAATGAAAGCAACATTCGCGATTATGCCGAAACAGGAGTAGATTTTATTTCGGTAGGTGCTTTAACACATCATATTAAAAGTCTGGACTTAAGTTTAAAAGCAGTTTAATAAATTGCTGTGAAAACAGGATGATACAAAAACTAAAACACAAGTTTCTTCATTGGCTGCCTGTGGTAACGTTTTTGAACCTTACCAAAAAGATTATTCTGCCCGGTTTTGACGGAATTCCTGTTTATAACGCTGCAGATTTTTTTATTCACGGATTAAGAAAAGGTTCAATTCAAACGCGTGCCTCAGCACTTTCTTTTGATTTTTTTCTTGCCATTTTTCCTGCAGTAATTTTCATTTTTACGCTTATCGCCTACATACCGGTTGAAGGCTTTCAGGATCAGTTAATGATTCTGCTCAGCGACCTTATGCCAAAAAATGCTTATGAAGCCACGCGCACAACGTTGGAAGATATTATTAAACAACAACGTTCAGGCCTTTTATCAGTTGGATTTATTGTTGCGCTATACTTCTCAACTAATGGTGTGCATGCCATGATGGATGCATTCAACAAAACTTACCATACCGTTGAAACCCGACCACCTATGGTTCAACGTCTTTATTCCATTATGATTACAATTATACTTTCGGTACTTACTTTCATAGCAATTCTGTTGATTATTTTTGGTGAAAAAACATTGAGTTTCTTTGAATCAAGAGGCTTTATTAAAGAAGCATTCACTTACTACCTTCTTATCGCAAGTCAATGGGTGGTAATTATTGCACTGATTTTCTTTGCTATTTCCTTCCTCTATTATTTCGGCCCGTCACGCAAAACACGGTATCGCTTTTTTTCGGTTGGCTCAACTGTGGCAACCTTTTTAATAATAATTACTTCACTTGGGTTCTCAGTTTTTGTAAACAATTTTAGTCAATATAATAAACTCTATGGTTCTATTGGTGCACTTATAGTTGTATTGCTGTGGATACGGTTTAACTCCATGATATTGTTAATTGGATTTGAACTGAATGCAAGTATTCACAATGCAAAACATTCAAATGAAGAAAACCTAACTAAGCCAAGCTGAATGTATTTTTTAACTTGCGCCTTCTAACATTAATTTCATGCAAAAAAACATACTTACTCTACTGTTTTTTCTGGTTATTTTTTCTGGTTTCGCACAGAAATATGACCCACTGAATAAGCCAAACACTTATCGCAATAAAGACAATCCAAACTACTGGAAAAACAAAATGCCTTTTCCGGGTTATTGGCAACAAGATGTCTATTACAGCATTAAGGCTGAACTTGATGAAAAATCGCATGTAATTGACGGGTTTGAAGAACTGACTTATTGGAATAACTCACCCGACACACTTTCGTTTGTGTTTTTTCACCTTTACCAAAATGCTTTTGTAAAAGGCTCTTACAACGAAAATGTAAACCTTAATAATGGAGTAAAATCCAGCTTTGGAGTTTATGAAAGTATGGGGTTAGGAAGTTTAGTTGAACTTATTGAGATAAATGGAAAAGAACTGAAAACAGAACAGGATAACACCATACTGAAAGTTTATCTGAATGAGCCACTGAAACCCGGACAAAACATCACATTTAACATCAAATTCAAAACATTTTTCGATTCCGGAAGTCTGAGGCGCAGAATGAAAATTTTCAACGCATATGGCTACAACCATTTTGACGGTGTGCATTGGTATCCTCGCATTTCGGTGTATGATCGCAAATTTGGATGGGACACCGATCAACATTTAGGAAAAGAATTTTACGGTGATTTCGGTGGATTTGATGTGGAACTAACTTTCGCTAATAATTATGTTGTTGAAGCTACAGGAAATTTACTGAACCGTGACGAAGTTCTTCCGGCTGAACTTCGAAAAAAATTAGACATCGCTAATTTTAAAGACAAGCCATGGGACGAGAGGCCATCCATTATAACACCGTATGACAGCACCATGAAAAAGACATGGAAATATCATGCAGAAAATGTTCATGATTTTGCATTTACAGCTGACCCTACTTACCGCATTGGTGAATATGAATGGAATGGTATTACCTGCGTTGCATTAGTTCAGGAACCTCATGCTGCGCGATGGCAAACAGCTGCCGAGTATGCTGCAAAATGCATTCAGATATATTCAGAAGATATAGGCATGTATGTCTATCACAAAATGGTAGTTGCCGATGCACGTGATGGAATGGAATATCCCATGCTTACACTGGATGGCGGACAGGAGCCTGACTTCCGCGGTTTGTTTGCTCATGAAATTGGGCACAACTGGTTTTTCGGACAAGTTGGAAACAATGAAACGTACCGCGCTGCATTGGATGAAGGCTTCACTCAATTTCTAACCGCCTGGGCTTTAAGGAAAACAGATGGAGATTATGAAATAAAAAATCAACCAAAATCAAAATACATCAGGCGATTTAAAAAGCCTGAGGAAATAATGAATAGCAGCGTTTACAATGGCTATATGTTTGATGCTGTAAAAGGTGAAGACAAACCATTGAACACACACTCTGACTATTTTGATGGTGCTCTTGGCCATGGCGGTGGTTATCGTCATGTATATTACAAAACAGCAACCATGTTATATAATCTGCAATATGTGTTGGGCGATTCATTATTTCTTTATTCAATGCAGCAGTATTTCAGCCAATGGAAAATGGCGCACCCATATTTTGAAGACTTTAGAAACTCTATTATTCATTCTACTAAAGTTGACCTGAACTGGTTTTTTGATCAATGGATGGAAACCACTAAAACTATTGATTACGGAATTAAATCCGTAAAAAAGGGAGACAAGGAAAACGAATACATCATAACGTTTGAACGTGTAGGTAAAATGCAAATGCCTATAGACTTTCAGGTTCTGTCAAAAGATAGCATTACTCAGGATTTTCACATTCCTAATAACTGGTTTGTAAAACAAACTAATGCTACTGTTTTACCAAAATGGCTCGGATGGGAAAAGTTAAATCCAACTTACGAGGCACATGTTATTGTTCCTGAAGGAATAAAAGATATTATAATTGACCCAAGCAAAAGACTCGCAGATGTCAATATGCTTGACAATAGCAAAAAACCACCTGTTGATTTTGCTTTTGATTCGCAAATTTATAATACTCCGGACTGGAGACGATATGAAATAAAGGCGCGGCCCGACTTATGGTATAACGCTTATGATGGTGTAAAAATCGGAATTCATGTAAACGGAAATCATATGAATTACCGTCACATTTTTGGAGCAACTATTTGGTTTAACACTGGACTTGCTCAGGCAAAATTCGACTCCACTATTGCGTTAAATGGATTTGATGTTTTATCATTTATTGTAAACTACAAAACCAGCTTAGACAAGATAGGTAAGAACGCATGGTTTACTATGCAAGCAAAGGCATTGGATGGAATGTATGGTTTAAACTTTGGAATAGAGAAATGGGACAAACTGATGAAGAACCTTTTCTATTTTCAGTTCAAAACCATGCTTCGACCCGGGCAAAGTGACAAAGCATACCTTATGTATCCAAATGAATGGGGAATTGGAAAACTCAATAACACATTCGCTTTCGGAATCAAACGAAATTTCAGTTACAGCAATGGTGGCGGAAACATGAACCTTGAAATGAAAGCACCTGCTCCGGGAAGCGCTTACAGTTTCACTAAAGTTTCGCTGAATGTAGTAAACAAATTTTCACTAAGTAAACTTGGAATTAACACACGCTTTTTTGTGCAATACGGAACAGGCAGAAGAGTTGCTCCCGAATCGGCTCTGTACCTGGCAGGAGCAAATCCGGAAGAAATGATGGACAACAAATACACCCGTTCACGCGGATTTATTCCTTATGAATGGGCTGGAAATTATGGCGAGACAACTAATCACTTTCAGCAAGGTGGTGGTTTGAATCTTCGGGGCTATGCAGGTTATCTGGTTCCTTACCAGAAGAACAATGGTGAACTTGCCATGACTTATCGAGGAACCTCTGGTGCCGCTGTGAATTTAGAAATTGAGTTTGACCGGTTTTTAAAAATCCGGCCGAAACTTATTATGAATACCATTCAGATAAAAACCTATCTGTTTGCTGATGCAGGAATCATCAATTCTAATCAGCAAGGAAATAGCATGCACTTTGCTGATTTCAGAATGGATGCCGGACTTGGCACAGCTCTTGTAATCAAGAAATGGGGAGCCTTACAAATGGCAAAACCACTTACTATAAGATTTGATATTCCTTTCTTCTTAAATCACACACCTGCCGTTGAACCCAATTATTTTAAATTCCGTTGGGTGATTGGAATTAACAGAGCTTTTTAAATTTGCACTAATATTTAACTTTTAAACTTTCTAAACATTATGAAATACATCAGCATCTTAATTGCAATCTTAATCAGTGCTACAACCCTTTCAGCACAATCAATTGTTGGAAAATGGAAATCCATTGACGATGAAACAGGCAAACCAAAATCAGTAGTGGAAATATTTGAAAAAAACGGAAAGGTTTACGGAAAAATTATAAAACTATTCCGCGAACCAAGTGAAGAACAAGACCCTGTTTGCGACAAATGTGATGACGACCGTAAAGGCAAAAAAATACTTGGAATGGAAATAATCCGCGACATGGAAAAAGATGGCAGCGAGTGGGAAGACGGAACAATTATGGACCCTAAAAAAGGCACTGTGTATGACTGTAAACTATGGCTGGAAGGGGGTAACCTTAAAGTACGCGGTTATGTTTTGTTTATATACAGAACTCAAACGTGGTTGCCTTATAAAGAATAACACCCATTATATAATCTAATAAAAGGAAAGATAAAAAAGCGGCTCGGTTTAAAAACCGAGCCGCTTTTTTATGTCGGCAATATGTTTAACCTGAAACAATTCAGGAACTATTTTAAGGTAAAAGGCACCTGTTAAATAAAGAAAAGTAACCAAAATCGACATGGCAACAATTTCCAATGTGGCACTGCCTAAATCTATATTAATAAACCAGAGTAAACCGCATGAACAAATCAACAAAAAAGTTTTCAGCGAACTGATATCAAATGGTTGTAATCCCATCTTTTTCCAGATAAAAAAGAATTTTAAAAAATTATATGAGATACTTGATAAAGCGGTAGCAAAAGCAGCCCCTTCCAGCCCCCATAGCGGAATAAAAATGCTGTAATTAATGTAAGAGACAACTGTAAGAAACACCAACATTCCTAACCCATAGCGATAATATTTTGAGTTGTAAAGGATGGGATTATTTACACTGGTTGCCATATTAAATAATGCTCCGAAAGTCACAATGTAAACAACCGTTTCGCCTTGCCAGAAACCTTTCTCTTTAGGCAGCAGCCAAAGTAACTTATGAATATTCAAATTTACGCCAAGAAACAACAAACCACCTGCAAGGAATAAGTATTTGGATGAGCGGTAATAAATGTTTTTTACTTCTTCAATTCTGTTATGTGTAAAGGCATCAGAGATTTTTGCTGCTGCAATTTTTTCAAGCGCATGCAATGGCATTTCAATTACGGCAGGAATAATGGCCACTGTAGCGTAAACTCCAGCCAGCGCAAGTGGAACATACATTCCAATAAGGGCAATGTCTAAATTTTTTAAGCCCAGTGAAGCCAGCGCTGCAAAAGAAAAACTTCCTGAATAAATAAGAATTTCTTTCACTTTGGTATTGTTGAATTTGTGGCGGTCAATTGCTGCAAATGGTTTATCAATTATGAATATATAAACCAGCATTATCAGAAAAATAAGACCGAAACAAAGAACATACAACAACACAAAAATGTTGATGTCAATCCAGCCCATGTAATAAATGGAAATAGCAACAACAGGAAATAATTTCGTTGTTATTTCGGTAAGAAATGCGGGAAACGATGATTTAAAAAGTGAAGCACTGTAAATGCTTAGTACAGAAATAAATGCAAGAAAAAAAGAAAAAGGAAAAACGTAATCAAAAAACTCGCTGATGAGAGGTGATTTAATAGAATAGGCATCAATTATTTTTTCGCGGAAAATAAAAACGAGTAGTGCTGCAACAACAAAACCTGCTGCAACATAAAGGCTCATAAAACTAAAAAAGCCGTGGTGCTTTTTTTCATTGTTACGAAACTGTGGAAAAAATTTATAAACCGCATTTCCCATTCCCATAGGTACCAGTGATGAGATAAGAATGGAAAGTGAGTAAAGAGTGCGGATAAGTCCTATTTCCTCGGGTTTCAGCAGGTAAGGCTGAACTACAAGAACACTTGCAAAACCTATTACTGTTGCAATGTTAAGTATTGCTGTATTCTGCAGTCCTTGCTTTTTTATTTCGCCCAAAGCGCCTTTATTTTCGACAAAGATAAGATGTATAAAACATTTAATCTATCTTTAATTACGATTTCCGAAATTCGCACGGATTTTACAAACCACTATACACTTTCAAATGAACATTTTAGTTATTGAAGACGAGCCTAAAGCAGCTGCATTTTTAAAGCAGGGATTGGAAGAACAGCACCATCAGGTTGATATTGCTTATGATGGACAAATGGGCAAAAGGCTTGCGCTTAAAGGCGATCATGACATTATTATTCTTGACATTATTATACCATACATCAATGGTTTGGAACTTGCTAAAGAAATACGCAAAACTTCTAATGTTCCAATTCTAATGCTAACAGCTCTGGGCAGCACTGCTGATAAGGTAACAGGTTTTGATATGGGTGCAGATGATTATTTAGTAAAACCGTTTGAATTTGCCGAACTGGTGGCGCGCATAAATGCCATTGCTAAACGCAAAAACAATATGCTGCAGCCTACCAATAAATTAGTTGTTGCTGATCTGGAATTAAACCTGGATGATAAAACAGTTTCACGTGGAGGAAAAAAGATCAGCCTTACTACCAAAGAGTATCAGTTGCTTGAGTATTTGATCAGAAATAAAGGACGCGTTGTAACCAGACATGATATTGCAAAAGCAGTTTGGGATGTACAGTTTGACACCGGCACCAACGTTATTGATGTTTATGTGAATTTTTTGCGCAAAAAAATTGACAAGGATTTCGCCAACAAATTTATTCACACACAAATAGGCATGGGTTATATTTTCCGCGAACCTGATGCAAATACGTAATAAACTTACCTACCAGTTTGTAGGCATTGTTGCCGGAGTTTTGCTGTTAGCAAGCATGGCTATTTATGTGCTGTTTGTCCAATTCCGTGAAAGGGATTTTTACCTGCGACTTAATGAAAAAGCCATTAGGACAGCCAACTTGCTTTTAGCTGACAATAATGTAGATGCGGCAACGCTGAGGCTGATTGACAAAAACCTGAGGGGAGCATTACCTCAGGAAAAAGTAATTATCTTCAATGCTTCGGCAGAAAAAATTTACTCTACTGACGATGATAATAATTTTAAAATAACCGAAACTCTTCTGGAACAAATTAGATTAAAAAAAGAAATCCGTTTCAGGCAGAATAATTTTGAGTGGTTGGGATTATTATATAAATTCAATAATAAGGATTACATAATTCTTGCAGCCGCGCAGGATATTTATGGATTGCGAAAACTGAATTTTCTTGGTATTTCATTGGTTGCCGTTTTTATAATCCTAATTATGGTTGTCTATTATTTCGGTTGGACCTTTGCGGGCCGAGCACTCAAACCTATTTCAAAAGTTGTAAGTGAAGTGGAAGGTATTACGATAAACAACCTTAATGCCCGTGTTGATGTAGGAAACGGGCAGGACGAAATTGCACAACTTGCCAAAACTTTTAACAAAATGCTGGAACGCATTGAGGCAGCTTTTAATGCCCAACGCTCATTTGTAGGAAATGCATCGCATGAGTTACGCAACCCACTCTCCATTATCCGCGGCCAGTTAGAAGTTGCATTGCTTAAAGATCGTAAAACGGATGATTATAAAAAGACATTAGAATCGCTGCTGGAGGATATTAATCACCTTACCATTATTTCAAATCGGTTGCTTTCACTGGCGCAGGTAAGCGGAGTAGGATTGATTGACCCTAAAAACGAAATCCGTATTGATGATTTGTTATTGGAAGTACGCAGTGAACTGATTACTAGCATACCCGAATACACGGTAAATATTTCATTTGAATCTGAGCTTGAAAATGAAGACAGCCTGCTTTTTTATGGCAATGAACGTTTGCTGAAAATTGCTTTTTTTAACCTTGTAGAAAATGCCTGCAAATACTCGCCCGACCATAGCTGTCTGGTAGATATTGGTGAAGAAGAAAAAAATATTATTATCCGTTTCAGTGATAAAGGAGTGGGTATTCCTGTTGAAGATTTGAAAAATATTTTTGAGCCATTTTACCGTGCCAAAAATGTGCTCGACCGCAAAGGGCATGGCATAGGGCTTTCGCTGGTTGAAAAAATTGTACGCCTGCACGGTGGCACTATAACGGTTGATTCAAGAGAAAAACGCGGAAGTGTTTTTACGGTGAAGCTGCCGGTGAGGTAGTTTTGAAATTTAGGTTATTTTTGACCCTCGACATGGAAAAGAAAGATATAGAAGGTTTTTACAACAACTTTTCTGAGGAATATACCAAGCTTGGTTTAAACCGCAGACACCGCCTAATTCTTAAAAAATTAATTGAAGCGGGCTTGCAGAAAAATCACCGCGTGCTGGAGATTGGTTGCGGAGTCGGACAGGTGACCGGACTGATGGCCGATTACCTGAACAAGGGCATGATAGTGGCCTGCGATATAAGCCCTGAAGGAATTGAACTGGCAAAAAAAATGCACAGCAACCGGGGAAATATTCAATTCATGGTTTCTGACATGACCGAATTTAAACACGATGTTATATTTGATTTTGTGGTGCTGCCCGATGTGATTGAACACATTCCAATTGAGCATCACAAAAACCTTTTCCGCGTTATAAAAGAAAACATCAGCATTGACGGCACTGTTGCTATCAATACACCTACTCCTTTTTATCAGGAATGGCTGCATAAAAAACATCCCGAAGGATTGCAGATCATTGACCAGCCTATTTATACCAATGATTTGCTGAACAGCGTTTACCCTAACGGATTTTATTTAGAGCGATTGGAAAACTATTGCATACGCCACAAAGAGGCCGACTATCAGTGGATATTGTTAAAGCCCTATAAGGCGGTGGAAAATTTTCATAAAATGTCGGCACTTGAAAACGGCATTGAAAGCGTAAAAACAAGACTTCTGTAAGTTGTCAGCTTCAAAACCGAAACTACTTTTCATCTACAAAACACCTTCCTCTTTTGTATTAAAAGACCGTGAGTTGCTTGCGCGGAATTTTGAGGTGCTTACGTTTTCGTTTAATCCCAAACACAAATTATTAACACCCTTGGAATTGGTACGCGAAAAGCTTTTTCTGCTTCTGCATATCTGGAGTTGTAAAGCGATAGTTTGCGAGTTTGCAGATTATCACACGCTGCTACCAACGCTGTATGGCAAGCTGTTTAACAAGCCGTGTTACCTTATATTATGCGGTACTGAGTGTTATTCGTTTCCTTCCATCAAGTACGGAAATCACAACAAAAAACTGATGTCGGCAGCCACTGGTTTTAGCATCCGAAATGCTAAACACCTCATGCCGGTGCACAAAAGCATGGTGTTAAGTAATTACACTTATACCGATTCAGATTATTCGCAACAGGGTTATAAAGCCTTCTGCAAAAATGTGGAAACACCTTTTACCGAAATAAACTACGGATATGATAGCAAGGCATTTTTTAATAATCACCCTGAGAAAAAAAAGAACTCATTTCTTACCGTTGCCGTTAATGCAAAGGGTTCTACCTTTTACAGAAAAGGGATTGACCTTATAATTGAACTTGCAAAGATTTGTCCCGATTACACCTTCACGCTACTTGGAGTGAAAGATGAACTCAATCATTTACAATTATCAAAAAACATAACACTGCTGCCACCTGTTCCGCATACCGAACTGATTAATTATTATAGTCAGTACGAATTTTATTTTCAGCTTTCAATAGCCGAAGGCTTTCCGAATGCATTGTGTGAGGCCATGCTGTGCGAGTGCATCCCAATAGGTTCTGATGTCTTTGGAATACCTGATATTATTGGCGATACAGGCTTTATTTTAAAAAATAAAGATGTTGCGCTGCTAAAAAACCTGGTAGATGAAGCGGTGAAATCTGACAAAGTAACGCTTGCTAAAAAAGCACGCCAACGGATTATTCAAAATTTCACCGAAGAAAAACGGGAACAGAAATTGGTGAATGTTATTTCTTAGAAATACTGTCAAGTAACTCAGCAAACCGACCCGTCAACTTTCTGCGCGAATAATTATCAATAGAATTACTCTCTACTTTAAGATTATTCTGCTGATACTTTTCAAAATACTCTTTGAGAATTATTTTCATTTTCTGCTTATCCTCAAACCCGGCAACTTTTCCTGCTGATGTTTCTCCTAATGTTTTTGCAGCTTCGCCATCTTCCGGTCCAATGCAAATAATCGGGCGTTTAGCAGCAAGGTATTCATAGAATTTTCCCGTCATAATGCCTTTTGCATTGGGCGTATTATTCAAAAGTAATAACAACACTTGGGTTGACATGGATTTCTTGAGCACTTCATCGTGTGGAAGGTATTCTGTCTTTTCAAGATACTGCTGTAAACCATATTTATTAATGGTTTCCAACACAGCATGGTCAGTTTTACCCACTAATTTCAATTTTAGTTTTTCTTTAAAAGCAGGAAGTTCATCACACACTTCTTGCACTGCTGACCAAAATATTTCGCTGTTTCTGTCCTTATTGATGGAGCCGATATGACTGATGGAAAACGTTTTGTCCAACTCAATATTTGGAAAACAAAAATCAGCTTCATCAAAACCGTTGGGAACAACTTCAATCCGTTTTGCACCAAGTTGTAAAAACTCATCTGCCATTTGCTTGCCGATAGAAGTAACAATGTCTGCGTTTTGCAAAACCGTATTTTCCAACTCGCGGTGCTTGCGGTCAGCATTTTTAGTCAGCATCAGCTTGTCATAAAAATCAATGTTCGTCCATGGGTCACGAAAATCAGCCAACCAGGGAATACCTGATTTTTGTTTTAAACCCAATGCAATCAGGTGCATACTATGTGGAGGCCCGGTTGAAACAACTGCATCAACAGGGTGCGAGCGTAAATAATTTGCAAGGTATTCAACCGATGGCTTTACCCAATATTTTCGTGCATCAGGAATAAATAAATTGCCACGAATCCAAACGGCTATTTTTTCTGCCAGACCGGGTTTCTTCTTTTCTGTAAGAAAACCTGCATTTATTTTTTCGTCTTTTTTCAGTCCCAGAAATTTTTTGTAAAAAGAATATGGCTCCCAAATGGGTTGTTTCAACATCTTTACTCCTTCCGGGATATCCTTCAATAAAGAATTATCCATTGCCGGAGCTTCAGGATTTTCGGGTGTATAAATAATGGGCTCCCAATCATACTCACGCAAATACTTAACCGTTTTAAGCCAACGCTGTACACCTGCACCACCTGATGGTGGCCAGTAGTAGGTGATGATGAGAACTGTTTTTCTATTTTGGTTCACCATCTTTCAGTGAAACAAAAAGTGCTGCTCCAACAAAAAGGAATAATAATATGGAACCCGCTAATGCAATCTTCTCACCTGTATAATAAGTAGCAGGCTCAAATTTGAATTCCACTTTATGCTCACCCGGAGGAACCCTCATGGCACGCAAAACAAAGTTAGCACGGAAGTGAGGAGTTAGCTTTCCATCTACATAAGCATTCCAACCTTTATCATAATAAATTTCAGAGAAAACAGCCAGTTGTTCGGCTATCGCTTTAGATTGATAAGTCAGGTGGTTGGGCTTGTAATCAGTCAGTTTTATTTGTGCGGTTGAATCGGCATGAGGTGTAAAACCCTGTAATTCATTTTCAAAATGTTTGTCAATTACAGCAGTAAATTTTGGTTCAAATTTTCCTAATGCTGTAATTTCAGAATCTGCATTTGCAGCCCAATTAATTTCATAAACAAACCATGCATTACCAAGCGCACCCGGATTTTGTTGTGGATAAGGCGGCTGATTACCCTCACTTGGCATTATCACATATTTTGTGTTCAGCATGTTCAATACTTTAATATTATTCTTGGTGATGTGCTGGTCAATCAGCTCTTGGTAACGCTTTAATTTAGCACCGTGGTAACCGCCAATTGACTTGTGGAAGTAAGAAGTGCTGGCATCGTTAAATGTGTTGGTTGCTAAATTCAAAACACGGAAATCAGGGTCTTTATCTTCCAGAATAATCTTATCTGCAGAAGTTGCTGTGAAAGGTTTTTCAGCTTTGTTTTTATTTACAAAATTGCTTTTGTTCAGATAACGCCAATCAACAGGCAGCATGTCAGCAAGTACCAAGACAGCAAACAATGCCATTGCAATTTCCTTCTTCAATTTATTCAATATTACCAACCAAATAATTGCACCGGAAAGCAAAATAAAAATAAGGGAACGCAAGGCATCACTGCTTAATAAATCTTTACGGTCGTTTCGAATTGCATCAATCAGCCACTCAGGATAACCTGATCCGGCAAGTCTTTCATCTGCAGCTGCCGTAAAGTCAAAAAACATTCCGGGCATTAGCACAAAAAACAGACATATACCACCAACTATTGAAAGTGAATAAATTAGTTTCTTTTTTAATTCCGCAGCGGGTATTTCACCTGAAAAAACATTTTTTAGTGCCAGCAAACCCATAACAGGAAAGACAAATTGTGCAATCACCAAAGTCATTGAAACCGCTCGAAATTTATTATAGCCAGGAAAATAGCTGAAGAAAAAATCAGTAACCGCAGGAAAATTTCTGCCCCATGATAGCACGATTGAAAGAATAGCAGCAGCTAATAACCACCACTTATCATTTCCTTTTATCGTAAACAATCCTAAAATAAACAGGAAACATATAATAGCTCCGAGATAAACCGGACCTGATGTAAAAGGTTGGTCGCCCCAGTAGAGCGGAAGATTTTTGATAATTCCAACAGCCTGACTTTTCGGGATTTTATTATCAATCAAGGCCTGATAGGTTTCAGATTTAGTATCAAGCTCACCGTTAGAACCTCCACCTTTAAAATTAGGAATTAACAAGGTCATTGATTCGCCAATTCCATAACTCCAATCTGTCGCGTATTTCTGCGAAAGACCTTCTTTACCTGCTGCAAGATCAGAACTCAAATCTGATTTCCCGCGCATGGTATATTGACCGTATTCGTATGTTGCCCATAAGTTGGTGATGTTCGGAAGAAGAGCAATAACTGCCGCAATCACAAGAACACCTGTAGCTTTCAAAAAAGCAGGGAGTGTTTTTTCTATAACTGCATAAACCAGCTTCACCGCACCCAACAACAAAATAGTAAGCAACAAATAATAGGTAATCTGTAAGTGATTAGTAGAAATCTGCAAGGCAAGAAACAATGCAGTAAGAGCAGCACCTAATAATATCCTTCCGCGATAAGCCAGTAAAATTGAGCCAACCACCGGAGCCATATAGGCCATGGCATGAACTTTTGAATTGTGTCCGGCCTCAATAATTATTACAGAATATGAAGCCAACGCAAAAGCAAATGCTCCTGCAATGGCGAGTCGCCAATCTACATTCAGCATAATCAGCAAAAAATAGAAACCCAACATCAGTAAAAACAAATAATTGGCAGGACGAGGCAAACCTAGCTCTAAAGCACTATCAACATATTTCACCAGATTATTCGGATACAAAACCGAAATTTGGTAAGCAGGCATTCCGCCAAACATAGAATTTGTCCACAAAGCTTCTTCACCGGTCTTTTCACGAAAATCTTTCAACTCTTTTGACATGCCTGTGAAATTGGTGATATCACCCTGATAAACCACTTTGCCTTCCAATAACGGATGCAAATAAGCGAGCGTTACCAGAATAAAAGCAACCACAGCAATCAGATGTGGAAGCAGGGATTTGAAATTGATGCTTTTCATATTTTATGTATTAATTATCTATCAGCTAATCATTCACTTCCTCGTAATCCACATACTCACCCTCATTTCCTTTGCTCTTTTTAGAAACATTTATTTCTCCCTCAGGCTTGCGCTGTTGATCCTGCATCTGACGCATACGCTCCTGCATGTCTTGCTGGGCCTTATTTACAAAAGAACGGGCAGCAAGTGGAACAATTACTTTAAAGACAAAGTTGTAAACTGCATAAATAAAAAACAGGATAAGAAAGAGTCTGATTAATCCCATTTTCTAGTTTTTATCTGCTCAGGTAAAGGTTTCTTTCAGAATAAATTTTCTGAAAAAACTCATCATGCAAATCATCAATAAACTGGATGGCTTCGCCTGTTGACTTCATTTCAGGTCCTAGCTCTTTATTTACATTCGGAAACTTATCAAACGAGAACACAGGAATTTTTATAGCATAACCTTTTAGTTTCGGATTAAATTTAAAGTCCTTCACTTTCTTTTCTCTAAGCATAACTTTTGTAGCATAGTTCACATACGGCTCGTCATAGGCTTTAGCAATGAATGGAACAGTGCGAGAAGCACGAGGATTAGCTTCAATCACATATACCACTTCATCTTTTATGGCGAACTGAATATTCAGAAGTCCCACTGTTTTAAGAGCCACCGCAATTTTTTTGGTGTGATCTTCAATCTGCTTCATAACACTTGGACTAAGGTCAAAAGCAGGAAGTACAGCAAAAGAATCACCGCTGTGAATACCCGCAGGCTCAATGTGCTCCATAATTCCTATGATGTAAACATCTTTACCATCGCAAATAGAATCCGATTCTGCTTCAATCGCTTTTTCTAAAAAATGATCAAGCAAAACTTTGTTACCAGGAATATCGCGCAACAAATTAACAACGTGTTCTTCCAGTTCCTGTTCGTTAATTACAATTTTCATGCTTTGGCCGCCCAAAACATAGGAAGGGCGAACCAACAGTGGGAAACCTAATTCACGTGAAAGTTTAATTGCATTCTCTGCATCTTCAATAACACCGAATTTCGGGTAAGGAATATTATTCTCTTTAAGCAGGGTTGAAAAGCTTCCGCGGTCTTCCGCCAAATCCAATGATTTATAATCAGTGCCAATGATTTTTATTCCGTAACGTTCCAGTTTTTCTGCAAGCTTCAAAGCAGTTTGCCCACCTAACTGAACAATAACACCTTCAGGTTTTTCATGCAGAATAATGTCGTAGATATGTTCCCAGAAAACAGGCTCAAAATAAAGTTTGTCGGCAATGTCAAAATCGGTTGAAACCGTTTCGGGATTACAGTTAATCATAATGGTTTCGTAACCGCATTCCTTTGCTGCTAATACACCGTGTACACAAGAATAATCAAATTCTATCCCCTGCCCTATGCGGTTTGGTCCTGAACCTAAAACCACAATTTTCTTTTTATCCGAAACAACTGATTCGTTTTCGTCTTCAAAAGTTGAATAGTAATAAGGTGTTTTAGCTTCAAACTCTGCAGCGCACGTGTCAACTAATTTATAAACGCGCTTTATTCCCATGTCGTTGCGTTTATTGAAAACCTCGCTTTCAAGGCAACGCAGCAAATGTGCAATTTGTCTGTCGGCATAGCCTTTCTGCTTCGATTCTTTTAACAAATCAAATGGAATGGTGTCAATGGTATATTTTGAAATTTCCTTTTCAACAAAAACCAATTCCTCAATCTGATGCAAGAACCAAGGATCAATGCGCGTAAGTGCCTGAATTGATTTAAACGGAATCCCCATCTGCATTGCATCTTTGATATGAAACAAACGATTCCAGCTTGGTCTTTTCAGACTCTCAACAAGTTGTTCCTGATTTCGAAGTTCTTTCCCATCAGCTCCTAATCCGTTGCGTTTTATTTCCAAAGATTGACATGCTTTTTGCAATGCTTCCTGAAAATTTCTTCCTATTGCCATTACCTCACCAACCGATTTCATCTGCAAACCAAGTTGTCTGTCAGAGCCTTTGAATTTGTCAAAATTCCAGCGCGGAATTTTCACAATCACATAATCTAATGTTGGCTCAAAGTAAGCCGAAGTGCTTTTAGTTATTTGATTTTGCAATTCATCTAAGTGATAACCAATTGCCAACTTAGAAGCAATTTTAGCAATTGGATAACCCGTTGCCTTTGAAGCCAGTGCTGATGAACGCGACACGCGTGGATTAATTTCAATTGCAATAATATCTTCGGCTTCATCAGGGCTAACCGCAAACTGCACATTACAACCACCGGCAAAATTTCCGATAGATCGCATCATCTTGATGGCCATATCGCGCATACGCTGATACGTTACATCCGAAAGCGTCATTGCAGGCGCAACCGTAATGGAGTCGCCCGTATGAATTCCCATCGGGTCAAAATTTTCGATGGAGCAAATGATAATCACATTGTCATTGGCATCGCGCAGTAATTCCAACTCGTATTCTTTCCAGCCAAGAACGGCTTTATCAATCAATACTTCGTGAGTAGGGGAAGCATGCAAACCACGAGTTAATGCAGCATCAAATTCTTCGCGGGTATGAACAAATGAAGCACCAGTTCCGCCTAACGTGTAAGATGGTCTAATAACTAACGGAAAACCTATTTCCTGAGCAACCTCCTTTCCTTCAAGAAATGAATTGGCAATTTTTGAAGGTGCACAACCCACTCCGATTTTCTCCATCAACTTACGAAACGCCTCACGGTTTTCGGTAGTTTCAATCGCCTGAATATCCACACCAATCATCTTCACACCATGCTTTTTCCAAATCCCCATTTCATCACAACGGATGGCAAGGTTCAAAGCAGTTTGTCCGCCCATAGTCGGAAGCACAGCATCAATTTTTCGCTCTTCAAGAATTTGTTTAATGGAAGCAGGAGTGAGCGGTAACAAATAAACATGGTCGGCAGTTACCTTGTCGGTCATAATTGTTGCCGGGTTGGAATTGATAAGCGAAACTTCAATTCCTTCTTCCTTTAAAGAACGGGATGCCTGCGAACCGGCATAATCAAATTCGCAAGCCTGACCAATTACAATAGGTCCACTGCCTATGATGAGAACGGATTTTATTGAATTATCTTTGGGCATTATTCAGATATGAGAAGTTAGATAAATTACAAACCAAAAAAACTTTGCGAATTTATAGGAATTTGGGTCAAATAAGACTTTAATTTGTCAACACATTTTCCATACTATTGAGCCCCGTCATGCTGAACTTGTTTCAGCATCTGTTTGTTGAGACCCTGAAACAAGTTCAGGGTGACGAAACCCAACCTAAGAAACCTTGAAAGAAAACAACATACAAACAGCGAATTCAAAGCATACTTATTACACCTTCGGCAATGGAGCTGAACCTCTTTTAGCTTTTCATGGTTTCGGGCAGGATGGGAAGGAATTTCAGGTGTTTGAAAAATATTTAGGTGACAAATTCACCATTTATGCGTTTGATGCTTTGCATCACGGAAACAGTGAATATGATGGCGAGCCGCTTACCGAAAACGACCTTAAGGAATTGATTGATGCATTTACAAAACAACACAGCATTGAAAGATTTTCGCTGATTGGTTTTAGCATGGGCGGAAAACTTGTACTAAAGCTGATTGAGCTTTTCCACCAGCGACTGAACAAGGCTATTTTGCTTTCGCCTGACGGGTTGAAAGTAAACCCGCTTTACCGTTTTTCAACAGTTACACCCGCAGGAAGATTTCTGTTTCGTGGTTTTATAAAAAATCCTGCGCCAGTTTCAAAGACGGCATTACTGCTAAAGAATATGAAAATTCTTGACCCTAAGATTTACAATTTTATGTATTCGCAAATACGCACCAAAGAACTACGCGAAAAGATTTACAAGGTGTGGATTACCTATCAAAACATTAACCCTGATTTAGATAAAATTGCTGCATTGGTTAATAAAAACACGTTCCGCTTTCTGCTTGTTTTTGGTAAGCACGACCGCGTTATTCATCCCAAATACGGTGAACGCTTTATTGAAAAACTGAAAGACAAAAATGTATTTATGCTACTCAATACAGGTCATCAGTTAATCAGTGAAAAAGTTGGGGAGATTTTGAAAGAAAAAATCTAAAAACAAAAAAGCCCCGCATTGCTGCGGGGCTTTTTTATTGCAATCAATTAGTATTAATCGTGCGCAACTGTCATAAACCCAGCCTTCTCAATTCCATTTACATTCAGCAAGTAGAAATAAGTTCCGGCATCTACAATATTTCCTGCTTTGGTTCTACCGTCCCAACAATCGCCTTGTGCAATTGATTCAAAAATTAATGCACCCCAACGGTTAAAGATTTGCAGGGTAAAACATTCGTTGAATTCACCTTCAAAACCGGGCTGGAAACAATCGTTCAAGCCATCAGCATTTGGAGTGATGATGTTTGGCACTAATAAATCAAATTCAATATTGGAATAATTGGTTCCGCTAAAATCTACAAAAGCAGTATCAACACAACCCTCACCATTGTATACAATCAATGTTACAAGTGTTCCAGGGCCAACATTAAAATTATGGTCAGGATTTTCAGCAGTTGTAGTATCACCATTTGCAAATATCCACAGGAAGTGGTCAGCACCATCGCTGTTGTTGGTAAACTGTCCTACAATACCTTCGCACGAAGGAATATAATGAGCCGTGAAACCAGCAGTTGGAGCAGCTAATACCTCAACCGTTAATTGTGCTGCTGCTTCGCAACCGTTTGCATCGCTAGCAACAACGGTATATGTAGTAGTTACCTCAGGTGAAGCTAATGGATTACCAATTGTTGGGTTACTCAATCCATCTGTTGGTGTCCACACAAAATTGGTTCCACCCGAAACTGATAATTGCAAACTATCACCATTACAGATTGCCTGATTTGGTGAAGCCGTAACCGAGAAAATACTAATGTCGAGTACATCTGTATCCTGACATCCGTTATCATCTGTAACTGTTACAGTATAGTTAATCGGTTGCAGCGGGAAGGCTAATGGATTTGCAATATTTGTATTACTCAAACCTGTTCCCGGATCCCATACATAAGAAGTTCCGCCACTTGCATTTAATTGGACTGTATCACCAAAACATAAAGGAACATCAGGTCCGGCATCTGCCTCCGGTAACTGATTTACTGTAACAACTAATGTATCGGTATCCTGACATTGATTTTGGTCACCAACTGTAACAATATAAGTTGTTGATTGAGTAGGATTAGCATTAGGGTTAGCAATGCCGGCATTACTTAATCCGGTTGAAGGTGACCAAGAATAAGTTGTTCCGCCAGAAGCATTCAGTTGAACCGAACCTCCAGCGCAGAATTCTTCATCCAAACCGGCATTTGCAACAGGGACAGGATTTACTGTTACGGTAACATCTCCGTCACCCTCACAACCCGCGTTTGTTTCCATGTGAACACTGTAAGTTGTAGTAGTCACAGGAGTTGCAACAGGATTTGCAATGGTTGCATCACTCAAAGTAGCAGCAGGAGTCCATAAATACGTGCTGCCACCCGATGCACTTAACTGTGTGCTTGCACCAATACAAATTGAAACATCCTGACCGGCATTAACAACCGGAAGCGGATTTACTGTTACCGTTACCTGAGCTGTGTTTTCGCAGAAAGGAGCGAATGTAATATCATCTAATCCTAAAGCTGTAGGACCTGTTGTAGTTGTAATGTTTTCAATACAAAGTGTAATACTGGTATTATTTCCTGAATTCCATACATACCAGAATTCACTCCATGTTCCAACTCCAAATGGTGGAGAGGTAAATGGAGAACCAACTTGAGTTCCATTGACAGTAAGGTGAAGCAAGGCTGGGTCATCAAGAACCAATGTACTTAGCCATGCAGAAAAATAATAATCTGTATTAGGCGCAACACCAAAAGTCTGACACCAAATATCTGTTCCGTAAGTCATGTTTGCATTTACTACCATAAAATCTCCGGTGCCTCCGTGACCAAGACCTGTAAATGAAGGGTCTGCCAGAGAAGCATCATTAGTAACAGTGTATAAACCAGAAGTTGGTGTTGTGCCACTATAACTGTATCCGGAAGAAAAACCACTGTTGCCTCCGCTGAAATCTGAATTCAAAGCCTGTTGTCCAGTTGGACCTTGAACCAAAACTGTATACGTTTGAGTTGTTGATGGATTTGCAATAGGATTTGCAATAGTATCATTGCTCAAACCTGTTGATGGTGTCCATGTATAAAACACTCCACCACTTGCATTCAATTGAGTGTTATCGCCTTCACAGATTGCAACATCCTGACCAGCATCAGCAGGCGGAAGCGGATTGATTGTTACTGTTACTGTATCAGAATTGGTGCAGCCAATCTGGTCAGAAACAATCACAATGTAAGTTTGAGTTCCGGCAGGCGTTGCTATAGGATTTGCAATCGTTGTATCGCTCAAACCTGTTGAAGGATTCCATAAGTACGTTGCACCTCCTGTTGCTAAAAGTTGCACACTGCTTCCATCACAAATCTGAACATCTTCTCCGGCATTTGCATCCGGTAATTGCTGAACAATAACAACCACAGAATCTGTTGAGGTACATCCGCTTCCATTATCAACTGTTACATAAAAAGTAGTTGTTGCAGGCGGGAATGCTAAAGGATTAGCAATTGTTGCATCATCAAGGTAAGCAGAAGGTGTCCAGCTAATTGAAGTTCCTGTTGGTGAAACTGAAAGTTGAGCACTGTCGCCAAAACAAACAGTAGTATCACCTGCAGCAATAACTGCAAACACATCTACAAAAACACTGTCTAAATCTGTGCAACCGTTTACATCGGTAACAGTTACATAATAAGTAGTAGGAAAGTTTGGAGACGCATCCGGATTAGCAATATTCGGATCACTTAAATCAGCTGTTGGAGTCCATGAATACGTTACTCCACCCGTTGCATTTAAGGTAGTAACATCGCCCTGACAAATAAACACATCCACACCTGCATCAGCAGTTGGAGCAGGAAGAACGGTAACAAAAATTGTATCGGTATCTATACAACCTCCGTTATCGGCTGTCAGAATATATTCGGTATCAACTGATGGATGCGCAAAAGGATTAGCAATTGAATCATCACTTAAACCTGCAGCTGGCGACCACGAGTAGCTTAATCCTCCTGAACCATTCAGTTGAACGCTATCATTCAGACAAACCTGTGCATCGTTTCCTGCATTAGCCACAGGAAGCGGGTTTACAGTAACAATAACTGTATCTGAATTAACGCATGTTCCATCATCTACTGTTAAAATGTATGTTGTTGTAATCACTGGATTTGCAACTGGATTTGCTATTGCAGTATCACTCAAACCGGATGAAGGAGACCATGACCAAGATGGTCCGCCTGTTGCATTCAGTTGAACGGCATCACCGATACAAATGGTTGTGTCTTGCCCTGCATTAACAACCGGCAGAGGATTAACAGTAACAGTAACCTGTGCTGTTCCATCACAAAAAGTTGAGAATACAATATCATCCAGACCAAAGTCATTTCCTATTGTATTTGTATTCTGATTAAGAATACAAATTGTTGCTGTTGTGCTGTTTCCTGAGTTCCATGTATCAAAAAATTGCGACCAGGTGTTTACTGAATTTGGCGCATTGAATGGCACAGACAAAGGGACACCATTAATAGAAAACTGCAAAGAAGCAAAAGAAGGAGGATTTCCAGTAGCTAAAGTGCTTACCCAGGTTGAAAAAGCATAATCTGTATTTGGAGTAACAGGAACGGTTTGACACCAAACATCAACACCAGGAGTTCCTGCTCCGTTAACTGCCATAAACTGACCTGTTGGCGGGTTAGTGTGGTCAAGTCCATCAAAATTAGGATGGGTAGTTGAAGCATCTGCCACAACTGAATATTTGCTTTCGGGTTGTAGATCATTAGAAAAAGTATAATCACTTGTAAAGCCTGTATTGCCCTGGGAGAAATCACCATTATTTACAAGATTTCCACTTGGACCAGAAACTGTAACGGTGTAGGTTGTAGTTTGCGAAGGACAAGCTAAAGGATTAGAAATATTCGGGTCGCTTAGACCTGTTGTGGGTGACCAAGCGAAGGTTAAACCTCCGCTTGCTTCTAACTGTACACACTCACCAGCACAAATTATTTGATTGGCTCCTGCATCAATTACGGGCGGAGGGTTGATGGTAACTGTAACCGAATCAACTCCTGAACATCCAGCTGAATCTACTACTGTTACATAATAAGTTGTAGTTAGGGCTGGCGTTGCAATTGGATTGGCAATATTAGGATCACTCAATCCTGTTGACGGTGTCCATGTATAAGAAATACCTCCGCTGGCACTAAGCTGAACTCCATCTCCCAAACAAATTGCGGCATCGCCACTTGCTGTGGCTGTAAGTGTATCAATCAATGTCAGATTTAATATTGAAGTATCGGCACAGCCTGTATTGTTATCCAATGCAACAAGGGTTACAACATAACTTCCAATGTTTGTATAAGTATGGTTGGGCGCTTGCTGATTTGATGTTCCACCATCTCCGAAATCCCAAGAATAACCGGTAGCTCCCTGGCTGCTGTTGGTAAACTGAACAAAGTTTCCGCACTGAACATTGGGTGTAAAGAATGAAGATATTACCTGCACATTGCAATTGGCAACTGTGAACTGAAAATCGCGCTGAACGGTATTGATTACAACACCGTTGCGTACTTCGCTCACGCAAACACCTACCACAAATGTTCCTATAGTGTTAGGTGTAACAATTAACTGGCCTGTTACGGGATTGATGGTAAGTGGCTGAGAACCGCCCATCATATCATTCAGGTTGTAAGGGTTTGTCCATGAAACATACCCATATGGTGGTGCATCAGGTGTTGTTCCTGAACCTCCGGGATTGTTGGCATCTAATCCATCATGCGGTGTACAAAGTGAATAAACTAACTGATCGCCATCAGCATCGGTAGCGCTGTGGTCAAAAACAAATTGCAAACCTGCACACAGGTATAGCGGAGGTAAGTTTGTAAAGTCTGCGCTGTTATTGGTTCCAACCTGATTGGAGTTGGGAATTTGTGTATAAAAAGTAGAACCTACATCACCCGGAGTGTCAATATTCTGGATAACTGCATTGCGGCAGCAACGCTGATAAGCCATTTGATAGCCTCCGGCAATTGGCGGAAGTGAAACTGTTCCTGTATAGGTAGTTACTTCTGTGCACACATTGGTTGGAGGAGTTGTACATGGATTATTGATTGTCCCCGGTATCTGGGTAATAGCACCTAAATCCATTGAAACGGTAGTAACCAAATTATTATTACTGTCGAAAATACCTACTACTGCAGGATCATCAAAGGGGGCCTGGCCGCCAAAACAATCGCGGTAAACGGTAAGATAAATGCGGTACTGGTTACCTCCGAGGTAGTCGTAAGTAATGGTTCCTCCTACAATGTGGGTTGCAAAACTTTGAAGACTAATGGCTAAAAAAATGAGTGCCAGCGATAAGATTTGTAGTAGTTTTTTCACAGGTTCTTTAGATTTAAAGGGTTGAAATTTTTCACCGATTTCAAGGAAACAATATTAGAAAATATATTGAAACAATTTAAGTGTCTTATTTAAATTTAATTAACGATTGAATTTTGATACAATTTAGCACTTTTAGACAAGGGTAGTTGCGAGATAAAAGATACTTTTTTGATATTCTGAATTTATTTCAGCTTCCCAATAATTATCTTAAAAAAATAAGTATCTGGGAAGGGTTTAGTGTGACGAAATTGGGTTACTTCCCTTCACCCAGATTTTCTTCTCTTAGAAAGATCCCTTCAATGTTGTAGTATTTCCATACGCCCTGCTTAATGTCAAGAGCGTAATAGCCTTCGCTTTCGCGCTTGCCATTATCGTGGTAGGTAGCCCACATTCCGTATTTTTTGCCATTGTTGTAGTTACCTTCCTGATGTTTGATTCCGCTTTCATAATAGAAAGTCCACTTACCATTTTCAAGTCCATCAATAATATTGCCTATTGATTTTAGTTTTCCGTTTTTATACCAGTTTTTGCTTTCGCCAAAGGGCACATTGTCAACATAAACAGTTTCACTTTGCTGGCTGCCGTCTTCATACCACGATTTCCATATTCCGTTTTTTTGCCCTGCTGAAAACTGTCCATTCATTCGGGTTCTTCCTGAGTTATAAAATGCCGAGAATGGACCTTCGGGCACTCCGTTTTGAAAATTGTATTCCTCTACCATTTGACCGTTCAAATCGTAATCGCGATAAAGACCTTCCTGAACATCGTTTGCAAAATGCGAGAGTGTCCACACTTTTCCGTTCTCATAAAATTCTTGCCATTTGCCTAATTTTTTTCCAGCTATGTATTCGCCTTCTAGTTGTTTGGCTCCGCTTTCATAAAATTCCTGCCATTTGCCTTCTTTCAATCCATCAACATAGTCGCCTGTTGATTTTAGTTTTCCATTGGGGTAGTACTCTTTTTTTATTTGTGCGGTTGAAGAGAAGTAAGAGATAAGAAGCAGGAGGCAGGAAAGAAAAAATTGACAATTTTTTTGTGATTTATTCATAGACTTGTTCTTTTACTTTTTTTCCGTTTTCGTAGGTTTCTTCGCGCATGAGATTTCCATCTATAAACCAATGCGTCCAGATGCCGTTAAGCATATCGTCTTTGTAGTGCATCTCTTCTTTTTTCTGCACATCATCATACCAGGTGGTCCAAAGGCCTTCTTTTTTTCCGTTCTTAATATTTCCTTCTATAGTTAACATTCCATTTACATCATAGTATTTAAACAATCCATTTTCAATGCCATTTAAATAGGCACCTTCTTTTACGGGGTTTCCGTTTTCTAAATAGGTTTTGAATTGGCCTTGTAACAGACTGTCGTTAAAATTAAATTCGCTTTTAAGATTACCGTTGGGATAATAGGTGGTTTCTTTTACCAGTTCGGCTTTTTTGCCTGAGTAATTAAATACGTGTTTGGTTGAATCGCTGTCGTAGCTGATGGCCTCGGTTAGCTTTTGTTGGGTGGTGCAAGAAAATAACAGAAGGCAAAAGCCAAGTAATAAGTAATAAGTAATATTTAATCTGCTAAAATGCATTGCGGCTTTGACTGCTTTATAAGGGCGGTAAAAATATGAATTATTAGTTGAACTAGAAGTAGCTAATAATTCATAAAAAATACTTATGAAATATGAGACAAATTTTGATTTAAACTGATTGATTTATTACCTTTAACTGCTTTTTTAAAATCGGCACTACTACATTGAAACAATTTTTTCGGTTAGTATTCCTTCTGCTTCTTCCCTTTGCAGTGCATGCACAGCTTTCCGTAGTTGGCGGATTAACCGCCACGCAAATGGCTAATATTATAGCCGGACCGGGTATTACGGTTAGTAATGCAATATATACAGGGCCTGCCATTTCATCGGGCTCGTTTAACGGTAGCGCATCTAATTTAGGTATAGCAAGCGGGGTGTTGCTTACCTGTGGCGATATTAACATGGCCATAGGGCCCAACAATCTGGGCAGCCAGGGCGTTGATAACCTTGCCCCCGGCAACAGCGACCTTGACGGCATAGCAGGCGCCTCCACCTACGATGCAGTAGAACTTGAATTTGATTTTGTGTCTCAAAGCAGCAACGTATCATTTCGCTACGTTTTTGGCTCCGAAGAATATCCTGAGTGGGTGAACTCAGGCTACAACGATGCCTTTGCCTTTTACATCAGCGGGCCTGGAATACCGGGCTCGGTAAACATCGGAGTAGTACCTTCCACTGCCCTGCCCGTAACTATTGACAATATTAATTCAGGCTTCAACAGTCAGTATTATGTAAACAATGCAGGTGGCACAACCATACAATACGATGGATTTACCACCGTACTTACCGCCACCCGCGCTGTGCAGGCCTGCCAGACGTATCACCTACGCCTTACCATAGCCGATGGGGGTGACGGCATTTATGACTCTGGAGTTTTCATTGAAGAAAACAGTTTAATAAGTAATGTGGTGCAAATAAGCGCCTCCACCGTAACAGCCGATTCCACAGCCTGGGAAGGCTGCTCAGATGCCATTGTAAACTTTACACTAGGCGCATTATCACCCAGCCCAACCGTTATCAACTACACTATTGGCGGCACTGCCACTAATGGAAGCGATTATAATCTTTTACCCGGAAGCGTTACCATACCTGCCAATACTGCCAGCGCCAGTTTTACCATTACCCCCACGGTTGACGGTGTACCCGAAGGCCTTGAAACCGTTATTATTTCAGTGCAAACTTCCATCTGCGGCTATGATACCATTATGGTTTACCTTGATGACCTTGACCCTCTGACGGTAACAGCATATGGCGACACCTCACTGTGCAACGGAATAGGCCAGGCTACTATCTATGCCGTGGCGGGAGGTGGCGGTGGCGGCTATATTTATTCATGGAACAACGGGGCGGGAATGAACGACACGGCAACCGTAGCCCCCGGAACTACTACTACCTATACCATTACAGTGGATGATGCCTGTGGCGTGGCGCAGGTAACAGATGCCGTAACCGTTACAATTGCCGCCATGCCCGTTGCTGATGCCGGCCCCGATGTTACCTACTGCGCAGGTGATGTAGTAACCCTTATAGCTGCAGGCGGAACAAGCTACAGCTGGTATAAACTTCCCGCAAATACCATGGTAGGAAACACAGCAGTTGTTAATGTTAACCCAATTGGCAACGAAGATTATTATGTAAAAGTAACCACATCGGGCTGCACCGATTACGACACCCTTAGCGTTACCGAAAACCCAGCTGCAGTTGCCGATGCAGGTTTGGATGTTGTTATCTGCCAGAACGATGTTATACAATTACTGGCAGCAGGCGGTGTACAATATGATTGGACGCCTGCCGCAGATTTAGATGATGCTACTATTAACAACCCAACCTTTAGCGGAACTGCTACAACTTCACTTACCGTTACCGTTACCGATGCCAACGGCTGCGTAGATACCGATGATGTGGACATAACAGTAAACCCTCTGCCACCCGCAAATGCAGGCGCTGATATTACCATTTGTCTTGGCTTTACAACACCGCTTGACGGGTCGGGCGGAACGCAATATTTATGGAGCCCTGCCACGGATCTGGACGATGTTACCATTGCCACTCCCACCTTCAACGGACTTGTGTCAACAACCTACACACTAACTGTAACGGACAACAACGGTTGCGTTGCCACCGATGATGTTTACATTGATGTGATGCAAAATATCCCGGTTGCTGATTTCACAATGCCAACACAAACCTGCGTAAACGATGATGTAACCATCACCTTCACCGGAACTGCCAGCAACACGGCAATCTTTATCTGGAATTTTAACGGAGGTATTGCTACAGGTGGAAACAATGAAGGCCCCTACACCGTGCACTGGACCACTACGGGCACAAAAACCGTTCAATGCATCGTTGACGAAAATGGGTGCGGCAGTGATACCATTGCATATGATATTGATGTATTTGCCTTCCCTGTTCCCGCTGCGGGTGCTGACCAAAGTTTGTGCTCGGGTGATATAGTTGCGATGGGCGGCTCATCCACTCCTGGTGAAACCTATCTATGGACCCCCGCAACGTATTTAAACGATGCAACTATTGCAGCCCCTGAATTAACTCCGCTTAATATCACAGCTGCAACGGTTGTTCTTCCTTATGTTATAACCGTTACTTCACAAAACGGATGTGTAGCAAAAGACACAACTATGATTACTGTGTTTCCTATTCCCATTGCAAATTATGTTGCCCCCACAGGCGAATGTTTTGATGTTAACTCCATTGATTTTCTTGCAGGTGGAGTGTATGGCAATACAGCAAGCTTTGCATGGGATTTCGGAAATTTCGCAAATCCTGCAACCTCTGCGCAGGAAAATCCTAATGGTGTTGTCTTCTCGCTGCCTGATGATTATCAGGTGTCGCTTATTATTACAGAAAATGGTTGTGTGAGTTTGCCATCCATACAAACGGTTGAAATCTTTCCTATGCCCGTTGCTGATTTCAGCGCAAGCCCACTGGAAGGTTGCGAACCTTTAGATGTTTTCTTCACGGATTTAAGCGATGATGTGGGCTCTAATCTTGCCTATGACTGGAAATTTGGTGACGACAGCATTTCATCTTTTTCCAATCCCCGACACACTTATATCAATGCAGGTGTTTACGATGTTCAGCTAACCGTTACTACTGGCGATGGTTGTTCCAATACCATAACAAAACCTAATTACATAACAGTATACCCCCGCCCCATTGCCGGTTTCAAAGCCAACCCCGAAACGGTTTCCATCTTTGACCCGCGCATCATCTTCACCGACCAGAGCACCGGCAGCGATAGTTGTGAATACATTATTGGCGAAACAGGGGACATGATTTACACTTGCAATTTCGAATACCATTTTGAAGACACCGGTTACTACCAAATAACACAATACGTTTATAGTATTCACGGATGCAAAGACACAGCAGTGCTTAATATATACGTAAGACCTGAGTTTACATTTTACATTCCCAACGCATTCTCACCCAATAATGACTTTAAAAACGATGTTTTCTTCGGATATGGAACATTTATAAAAGAATACGACCTTACCATCCTCGACCGCTGGGGTCAAATGCTCTTCCGCTCGCTGGATGTAAATCAAGGCTGGGACGGCTTCTACCAAGGCAATAAAGCACAGGAAGATGTATATGTTTACAAAGTGAATATTGTTGACATTAATGGCGAGAAGCATGAGTTCATCGGAAAGTTAACACTGTTCAGATAAATGTCTCAATCCACTTACCGTATTATTGGTTTAATGTCAGGCACCTCACTTGACGGGCTTGATATTGCCTGTTGCAACTTTGAACAAAATGGCGAAGGTCTGAATTATAAAATTGAGGAAGCAGTTACGTATAAGTACAATGAAGAATGGCGTGAAAAACTCTCAACAATTCACAATGCATCTGCTTATGAATTTGCACTTGCAAACACTGAATATGGTTATTATCTGGCAGAAAAAGCAAACGAATTTATTTCAACGAAAAATATTTCGGGACTTGATTTAATTGTATCGCACGGACATACCATTTTTCACCAGCCCGAAAATAAATTTACGTTTCAATTAGGCTCCGGAGCAGCCATTGCAGGCAGAACAGGCATTACCACTGTTTGTGATTTCCGCACGTTGGATGTTGCTCTGAACGGACAAGGCGCACCGCTTGTTCCAATTGGCGATGCATTATTATTTTCCAAGTTTCACTATTGTCTTAACCTTGGCGGAATTGCCAATATCTCATTTGACAGCAATGGAAAAAGAATTGCTTTTGATATTTGCCCTGTCAACTTAGTTTTAAATCAGTTGGCGCAAACACTCGGCAAAAATTATGATAATGAAGGCGAACTTGCCCTCTCAGGTTCACTCAATAACAACCTGTTCGAAAAACTTAACAACCTTGATTTTTATAAAACTTCGGGTGCAAAGTCATTAGGAAGAGAATGGGTGGAAAAAGTTTTCTTTCCCGTAGTTAACAGTTTTGAAATTCCTGCACAGGAGAAACTAAACACTATTTGCGAACACATTGCGCTTCAGATTGCAAAGCATGCAAAAAATGCGAAAGCAAAAATGCTTGTTACAGGAGGTGGTGCTTACAACTGCTATTTAATTGAGCGTATAAAATTTCACACTCAGGCAAGCGTTATTATTCCTGACAACCAAACTATAGAATACAAAGAAGCCCTGATTTTTGCTTTCCTTGGCTTATTGAGGTTTGAGCGAAAAAATAACACTCTCGCTTCTGTAACAGGAGCAAGTACCGACAGCACCGGTGGCGCTATTTACTTAGGGAAAATTTGAGAACTACCCTGTGATGATTTAGAAGTCATCATCATCATCGTCATCATCACCAAACTCGTTGAAAGGGATATCATCGTCTCCCAGCATTTCAATGTTGGTGTCTTCCTCTTCCTCTTCGAAAGCGCTGACATCTTTAGCCTTTTTAGGTATTTTACCTTTGATGGGCTTAAGCTTTGTGGGTTTTCTTAATTCATCAGAGTCAGTGGTAGATTTTTTACCTTTTGATGGACCTTTTGAATGTGCCAATGTTTTGATTTTTTGGTTGATTAATAAAGTTTCAGTTCGTTTGAAAAACAATCGTTATACAAAAATATAAATCTCCGGGTTTCAAAAAAAATAATTCTTCTTAAACAATAAAGTTAACAGAAGTCTGTTTATAAATAGAAGGACGTTTTAAACCGCAATCAGTCAACTAATAGTAATTTCGCATGAATATCCACAGCCAATCAGCCTTTTACGGGCATAACGAGATGCAATTTTTAACAGATAAAGATAAGCGAAACGGACTTTTAGGAACAATTTTCTTCCATTCCATTCTGCTGTTTATTTTTATTTATTTTAAACTGAACCTAACATTTCCAGCAGTATTTCCTCCTGTTCCGCAGGAAGAAGGCATGGAAGTTAACTTCGGAAACAGCCAAACAGGTTGGGGAGAAGAGGAGCCTTCATCTGGGGGTACACCCGAACCTGTAAATAATGAAGTTGCTGCTGCAGCGCCTGCTGCCAGCAAACCTGAGAAGTCAATTGCAAAAAGCCAGGAAGAAATTTTAACACAACAGGCGGAAGAAACTGCCCATATTGAAGCTCAGCAAAAACGAATAGCAGACGCAAAAAAAGCAGAAGAACAACGAAAAGTTGAAGCAGAAAAACAAAGAGTTGAAGCGGAGAAAAAGAAAAAGTCTGACGAAATATCAAAAATGGTAGGCAATGCGTTTGGAAATGGCACTTCAAATAGTCAGGGAATAAATAAAGGGCCGGGCAATCAGGGTGACCCAAATGGAACGCCTGGTTCACCAAATTACGGCCCAGGCAGTGGCAGTGGAAACATAGGCTTCAATCTTAACGGAAGAAAAATGGTTCAGCGTCCGGTTATTATTGAAAAATCGCAGGATCAGGGAAAAGTAGTAGTGAAAATAATTGTGGACAGAAACGGAAAAGTTACAAAAGCAACGGCCGGAGAAAGAGGAACAACCGCTACAAGTGCTTATCTTTTCCGTATTTCGGAAGAAGCTGCATTGAAAACAAAGTTTGATGCTAATCCTGCCACTGAGGAACAGGTTGGAAGCATGACTTTCACTTACAAGTTAGAATAGTGACCTACCAGCAAACGCTGAATTACCTCTTCAGCCAATTGCCGATGTATCAACGCATTGGGCATGCCGCATACAAAGCAGACCTTAATAACACAATTGAAATTTGCAAGTTACTTGGCAATCCTGAGAAATTTTTAAACGGACGCTGTATTCACATTGCAGGAACAAACGGGAAAGGCTCTACTTCTCATTTTCTTGCTTCTATTCTTCAATCGGCAGGGTATAAAACAGGCCTTTACACATCACCTCACCTCAAAGATTTCAGGGAGCGGATAAAAATAAACGGGAAAATGATTCCCAAGAAGAGGGTGGTTGACTTTGTAGAAAAAAACAAATTTGCTTTCGAAAAAATCCAACCCTCATTTTTTGAGATGACTGTTGGACTTGCATTTGACTACTTCAAAGGAGAGAAAGTGGACATTGCCATAATTGAAACTGGCATGGGCGGAAGATTGGACTCTACCAATGTAATTACTCCCCTGCTTTCAGTAATTACTAATATAGGCTGGGATCATGAGCATTTTCTTGGAAATACTTTAGCAAAAATTGCTAATGAAAAAGCAGGAATTATAAAACCGGAAATACCTGTTGTAATTGGCGAAACACAATCTGAGACAGAAAAAATATTCAGACAAAAAGCGAAAGCAACTAACTCCAAAATTTATTTTTCTGATAAACTATTTGAGGTTAAATCATCGCAATTGACAAACAAGAACAAACAGTATCTAGAAGTTGATATTTTGGAGAGAAATACTGTATTTTTAAAAAAAGCAGAATCAGAATTAACAGGAATTTACCAATACAAAAACCTAAAAGCCGTTGCAGCATCTGTAAAACTCTTGCACGAACAAGACTTTCACATTTCTGATAAAGCTTTGCGTAATGGCTTAAAAAATGTTGTTTCCAAAACCGGAATAATGGGGCGCTGGCAAAAACTATCATCCTCTCCCCTTGCCTACTGCGATACAGGACATAATATTGATGGTATAAAACAGGTATTGGCACAAATTGCTTTGACTAGTCACAAAAAACTTCACTTTGTTTTGGGTGTTGTAAGTGATAAGAAAATTGAACCGATATTAAATATACTGCCAAAAGATGCAGTCTATTATTTCTGTTGTCCGCAAATTCCGAGAGGACTAAATGAGCTTGAGCTTATGGATAGAGCAGTTTCTTCAGGTGTTAAAGGACATGCTTTCAAAAGCGTTAAAAGTGCTTACAGTGCTGCGCTGAAAAAGGCAAAAGCAAAAGATCTTGTGTTTGTTGGTGGCAGCACTTTTGTAGTAGCTGAAGTGGTGTAGAAAGAGAATCTTTTAAAAAAAATTTGCCCGTTATTACAAAAGTGTATATTTGCAGCCCATTAGAAAAAAAAGGGGAGCTTAGCTCAGCTGGTTCAGAGCACCTGCCTTACAAGCAGGGGGTCACTGGTTCGAACCCAGTAGTTCCCACACAACAAAGACAAGCCTTTCAGGAAACTGAAAGGCTTCTTTGTTTTAGCTGGTTTAAATATGGTTTAAACTTTTGGATAAAAGATGACTTAAGTAACCTGATACCATTTAGTGGAGACATCCAAGAAAATAATGTTTGGATTTTTCTGATATCACTATCTACAGCACTTCAATTGCAGACAGTGATAAAGATGGTACTATAGGCTGTTAGTCCGGCTTGTAAAACATTATCCGTTCTTCGCGGTTTATATCCATGGTGGGCACCTTCTGAAAGTTGTTGATTTTACCTGTTATGCAGATGCACTGACCTTTTAATTCTTCCTGTGGTTTGTAACTGAAGTTCACCAGGTCTGCAGCTTTGATAAATACAGTAAATATCTGGTTGGGATAAGCTTTATCAAAGTTCAGAAAGACATTGCCTTTTTTGGAGTAATGGGTGCCCACAACCGTTCCGCATACTTTTATTGCTTCTCCTTTATCCATGTATAAAAGCGCCTGTTCGCTGTTGAATGTATTTCTGGGAAGTGTCGTAGGGTCTATAGGAGCTACATCGTTCTTCCCCGCTAACGGTATCCATTTGTAGGTATCAAACTGACTTTCTGCTTGTAAACTATCCGCAAATTTTGGAAAGAAATCAATTCCAGTAAGTGTTTCCACACTGTCAATTGTCAGGCAATAATTCTCTGGCTTTTTAAAGTCCTTTCCATTGGGAACCACAAATGCAATACCATCACCTGTCAGCGGATCAATAGCAACTTTATAAAACAATTCCGGGATACTTACCTTATTAATGCCGCGCGTGATTACAGGCAAATCCTTTTTTAAAATTCCACCGGTTACAACATATAGAGGATGACCTGACCTATAAACATAACCCCGAAGATTTGCTTCTATTTCAGACCAGATACCACGGTTAAACTGCGAAGTCTGAGGAGACATGTTTGAATAATAAAAACTTTCTGATAGTGCTTTCGGGTTCCAGCGGAAATCTGCGCTTGGTGCAAGATGCCCGCGATCAAATCCAAAACCATCGTAAACCGAGTCACCTTCATCATTTACTTTCACCAGAAAATAATCCTGTTCTACGGCAGACCCAGTTGCAACTAATGTGTCAGGCCTGAAATCATTGCTTCTGCTTTCATTTCCCGAAACAATATCAGGTGAAATAATATGATAAACCCAGGCTGCCTGCTCATAATCCTCGGCATACTCAAGCGTCATAGCTGAATGGGAAATCAGTTGTCCGTGAAAGGGACTTACAGGATAACCTATTGAAAGCAAATCTTCTCTGATTTTTTTCAGTTTCAGATCCATCAGCTCTTTGTTAATCCTTTCCAGCTTGGATTTTAAACTATCTGCTTCAATTTGCTTTTTGGCTATTTCAGGAATAATTTGCCCATTAAGGTCAATAACAAACAATGCAAGAAAACAGACGATCAGAAGAGATTTCATAAGACGAACAAATGTATATAATATACCAAGAAGGAGAAGAAAAAAGCTACACCATTAAACCCAATTATTTGATTTTTGTGAGCGCATATACCATGCGTTCTAATTTCTTTTCTTTGTAAGAAAAATTATGAAATCATATTTCCTCTCCAAATCAGATTTTAAGATTGCCCAGGATTGCCCGGCAAAACTGTATTACAAGAAACATCAATATCCAACTTCCACTGATCAGGACGAATATATGATGATGCTTGCTGATGGTGGTTACATGGTCGGAAAAATGGCGCAGTTGCTATATCCAGAAGGAATAACTATTGAAGGAAAAACTGATGATGCAATCAAAGAAACAGAGTTAAGGCTGAAAGAAAAAAATGTAATTCTTTTTGAAGCGGCTATACAAACCAAGAATAAGCTTATCCGCATTGACATACTGGAAAAGAAAGACAACAAGCTACGGTTGATTGAAGTGAAATCAAAATCATTCGACAGCTCAGAATTGCAGCTTTGCAGGCAATTGGGTGAAGAATATTTTAAAGGCAAATGGGGTGACTACCTTGAAGATATTGCGTATCAGAAATTTGTTCTGCAGGAAAAATTTCCGGAGTGTAAAATTGAAAGTCTATTGCTCTTGCCTGATAAAGCAAAAACAACTCCCATTGAAGGACTTGTCAATTGGTTTGAAATAAAAGAAGTAACCCAATCAGTTACTTTTAGAGGCGTGGAAATTGAGTTCAAAGGCGACATAAATCAATTACAGACCGGGCACATACTGGAGTTGGTGAATGTGGACCCACAGGTGGAAGCTTTACAAAAAACGGCAAAAGAGAATTCTGCATTATATCTGAAAGCCCTGGCAAAAGATGAAAAGATTCAAGTTCCAATTTCATGCGGTTGTAGTGGCTGTGAGTATGTGGTAAGAGATTCAAATCACAAAAAAAGCGGGTTTGAAGAATGCTGGGGAAAGAAAGCGAATGCGAGTCCGCATATACTGGAGCTTGGGCAGCTTGGTAACGTTAATAAAAAAGATAGTCGAATTGATGATCTGATAAGCAGGGGGAAAGTGAAATTAAGTGATGTGCCTCTGGAATACGTTACCAAAGAAAATGGGCAGCCCTATTACAACAATCGCCCTTATTACCAGTTAACTGCAAAAAAAGAATTTCTGTTAAAGGATTTCGCTGAAGTAATTCCCGAGCTTAAGTATCCGCTGCACTTCATAGATTTCGAAACTTCGCAGATGGCTATTCCTTATCATAAAGGGATGCGGCCTTATGGCAAAGTTATTTTTCAATGGAGCTGCCACACTGTCCGCAAACCCGGAGCTGAACCGGAACATACCGAATGGATAAACATAGATGAAACCTACCCGAATTTCCGTTTTGCGGAAGCGCTGATGAAACAGCTTGGGAATGATGGCACCTTGATGACCTGGAGTTCCTATGAAAACAGCATGTTGAAGGATCTCTATAAATCACTAGAAGATCAAAAAATAAATAATCCGCAATTAAAAAACTGGCTGCTGAAAATTGCAAAACATTTTGATGGCGATGATACAAGCATTGTTGACATGAATAAACTGGCACTTAAATATTATTTCCACCCGAATATGGGCGGAAGAACTTCTATTAAGGTTACTCTGCCTTCCGTATTGCTTGCAACCAAATCAAAGCGCATTGAAAAATGGCTGAAGGCAGACAAGATTTTCGACAAAGATGAAAACGGAAGTATCAGAAATCCTTACGAATTGCTACCCCACATTGACATTTTTGATAAAGCCGAAAAAGTAAAAGATGGTGCTGGTGCCATGCGTGCTTATCAGGATATGCTTTACGGGAAACACAAAGGCAACTCAAAAATAAAAGATGAATATAAAAATGCCCTGCTCCGCTATTGCAAACTTGATACACTCGCCATGGTTATCATCTGGGAGCATTGGATGAATTTGTTTAAGAAGAGATAGCATGGGAAATTTCGGAAAAAAGTAACTAAGTTCTCTTTGTCACGAGGCATGATTTTATCAACCATGTCGGACACTATTTTCAAAAGGAATCTTTTTCAATTCTAAGTATTCTTTAACCCTGTTAAAGCATCTCTTCCCTTTAAAAGCATTCATTATCCCAATTAATAGCTCAGCCTTGTTTTTCGATTCAATTAAGAATGCATCAAACAAATAGATTAAATGCTTTTCTTTAATCGTTATAAAATATTCATCTTCATAGTCTCCTCCTAATATCCCATAATCAATAACTAAATCATTGCCGTCAAAATATGCAAAACTATTTATTCTCTCATTACCTCCTATGGGTTCGTAAAGCGTAACTTCCTTTTTATTTATTGTTATATTAAGTGGGTTTATAGTGCTTGCCTTACTTTCATATCGATTGGATAAGAATATGTTAAACGGTAACTTAATAAATTCTGATGGTTTAATATTGGGGTCAATAACATTGTCGTTCATTAGAACTGAATGAAATCCCATTAATATAGTTAAAGAATAATTTTCTTTGGATATTGTATGTTTCGACATCCCAGAGTTTTCATCGCTACATCGATAAACGTATTTTTTCCCATCAATTGTTAATGTGTATTCTCTGCCTGAGTAATAATACTTTTTACTTACAAAGCTGTGTGAAATACTAAATAAGATATCCCGCCACGATAGAACTGTAAAGTTTTGGTAAGTAGCTTCTCTCCAATTTAGTGATATTTCACTTGGGTTGTTTTTATTAATAATCATAAATACATTTATAAAGTTGGTTGTTTATTGTCTTCAGATTTTAGATATCCATCATTTTGAAATAGATTATTCATGTTAAATAATATCACTTCATTTCTTCTGCTTTTGTACAGTGCTTTTACCTCAGCAAGCAGATCTTCGCTTTGAATACTTTGTTTAATTGCAATTGTAAATTCCAGATTAGATTGCTCTATGTCCTGAAAGCTCACTTCAAGACCAAAAAGTTGCGCTTCCTGTTCTTCAGAAATAATCATTCCTGTATTAAATCCCTTAAGAGAATACTCGTTTACAAATACATCTGCATTGCACCAGATGAAGACACATCTCTTTTCTCTGAGAATATCAGCATGTTTAGAGTTTATCATATGCCGATAGCCTACTTCATCTGTATAGAGTTGGGTAGCCAGCAGCCCCCACATGGTTCCATGGCCAAGCATTATAATCCTGTCATGAGCATGCAACAGATTAACCAATTCAGTATCTTTTACAAGCGGGTCGTTTATTACGGTCCAATCCCTGCCTGTGTAAATTGGAGAAAGAAAATCCGTTGTAATATCTTTTGGATGAATGACAAGTGTTTTCATTTTTTTATTCGTTTTTAAGCTTCCTTTAGTTCCATGAATTTTTTCTCAATAAAATCTCCTATGAAAAATTCAAACTTAATGTTGTCTGGTAATTCTTTACCTTCATATAACCAAAGTGTTAATTTCACTAAGTTTTCCCTTAACAAATCAAGATCTGTGAAAATGGTTGTTTCCTTAATTAATTCATAGGAACACTCTGGATTATTTTCAAGTTGGCGCTCCATTTCATCCAATAGTTTCTGTTGGATCTGCAAAAGGATCTCAAAAAGGGTTTTGTTTTTATGAATTATGCTATAATTTTCCATGAATGAGATTACGACAGGATAAGGAGAATCGATATTGATTTCAATTTTGTAATCACTGAGAATTTCAGCTTGTAAAATTCTACTGATTCTTTTTTTCCAGGAAAATGAGTAATACATGATATTATGAATTAAGGTTTATTATCTAATTCACTCATCAGGAAAGATTTTGGCAGAGAAGCCAAATTTTTGGCTTCTCTGCCCACATCATAAGACCACCGTGAACTCTCGTTTCGGTTGGCTTCAATTTCTGGTATTCAGAAACTGAATCTGGATGAATGAAAATTTATTTTAAAGAACGTAAATGTTAAAATCTGTTTTTTAATAATGGCTCTATAATTAAGGTAATTTGAATTTTGTTATTTTTTCCAATTCATCTGCAAGCATTTTTCTGTCTTCCATTTTTGGTAATGTCTTATAGATGGAGTGAATTTTCTTCATGTTGATTTTCTTGCCGAGATAAGTATTTGAAGGCTTTATAATTCGGTTATCATCTTTTAAGTCCATTTCATACAATAACGTGCCCATCACATTAATAATAAAATCACCCATTTCATTTTTAATTTCTTCATTTGATTTCCCGGAAATTCTTAGCACTAAAACACAGTCATAGGATTGTTCCAGCTTGCCCATGTCATCTTCAAGAGGTTTCAAATCAGTTTTTATAAAACATGAAAATATATTTGAAAACTGATATGGTGCTATATAAATTGAGGAGTTTACGGTAGTGCCTGCCTGAAAGAAAACATCAGTAAAATCATGTTCCATATCTGCAATTTTGACTGCATTTTTTGGAAGGTATTTATATGCCCCCATAAATTCCGGCAGCATTTCATAACTTGACAAATAGGAAAAGCCGTTCATTTTAAATGCGTGATTATCAAAAAGATTTTTCAGTGACTGATCTTCCGGAAGTTTATCGTCACTTGCTTTTCCTTTACCAGGAATTACTAGGTGTCCTCCGTATCTTGAGAATAAATATTTCATTTGATTACTTATTAATTGGTTTCAATTATGCAAGCGCAAATTCAATGGCTTTTTTTCGTGATATAATTTTCATTTAATTGGCGATTCATTCTTTCTGAAATGTCATCAATGATTTTAAGATAAGCAATTCCGGAAGTTGGTATACTATGCCGTAAACAATTGCATTTTGTTCATAATAATTTCCGATTTCAATTGCTTGTTCCTTGGTAATTCCCAAAATCAGAAAACTCTTCTCCGGTTTCCAGGATAGATCTTTGCCTACACCCTCACCTTCAAAGTATTTATAGTTCACTATTTTGTTTTTAAGCTCTTTATAGCGCTGCTCATTTTGCTCTTCTGACAACACATTTGAATATGGGTTAAATGGAGTAATGTATGCCCATTCTTCCACGCAATGTTTTAAAAGTAAATTGTTCAACAAGTCATTATTCGCTCCAATTTTGATAGTGATAGCTGGATTAAAAACATTGAAGTCTGTTTCCCTGTATGCTTTTAATAGTGCTTTATTCATAAATCGTGTTCAATTTGATTAAAACTAATATCCTGTCCCCCATTTCTTATATGACCACAACACAAGCAAACTGTATGCAAACACAAGCCATACATTTCCCATGGATTAGTTTCATCATTTTTTACATGATAGAATGACCGAGTACAAGAAGGGCATATAATCTGCTTGATGGTTTTGATATTATTACCATAGGCAAAATCACAAGCATCCTTTAATGATTTAGATTTCATTTGATTAATTGGTAATTTATTATTTCATCCATAAAGTCTCGAATTAACGCACACCCTTGGTAATTTTCCTCGTCACATAATTTTTGAATTACTTCTTTATTAATTATTTCTAAATAAAAACCTTCTTTCTTATAGGAATTACCGGGATTATGATGAACCCATAATTTGGTTTTCAAGAACTTTAAACATATTTTTTGATTCTCATAGTTTGCTTTTCTATTTTCAATATCCTTCCACCTTTCTTCAGAAATTATGGCACCTTGCTTAGCATAATGACATGCAGTTTCTTCTTCATCTTCAATTCCGTAAAGTTTCTCATCCAGTACATTAGTTTTTGTATTTATTTCGCGGAAAATATGGTCAACAAATGATTTCATGTTTCTTTATTTTTAGTTTCTTTTTTGGTTAATTAGGTATAGTTTATTATTTTCCAGATAAACCTGATTTCCAAACGACAGATTAAATCCGCCAGTATGGTTTGTAATAGCACTTGCATCCCATTTTCTCTTTTTCATTTCGATTCTCAGTTCTTCTAAATAAATAGAACGGGTAGTTGTCCATCCACTTCCACCGCATTCACGGTTGAAACTGTTTATTAATTCCTCATCAGTTTTTTTCTGCAAATATTCTTTTGTTGATTTTGTAAAATCTGAATAAAAATTTGTGTTTTCCATTTTGTTTTGGGTTTTGATTTAAGAATATTTAATTTATTTAGGCCACCACACAGTTCCTATTTACCTGATATTATTTCTATTTGCTGTGTGAAGTATTTCTTTCTCAGCATATTTCTAACAATTATTTTTGAAGTAGTGCATGTTATGCAACCTCATCATCCCTGAATTTTACAAGGATATTATCTTCAATTATAATCGGGCAATCAAGGTTTCGTTCTTTCATTACAAACCTGAGACCAACCAGGGACAAAGCCTGCTGATGGACTCCGACTATGCCAAGTTTTCTTTGTTTCTCACAATCTTCTATAAGTTCTGCATCGCTGTACTTTCTGAAGTAATCACTATAATCAATCATGATTTCTCTGTCACCGGGTCTTTGAATTAAAATGTATCCTTTCATAATTTTAAATTTTATTTGGTTTTATAAATTTTACTTAAATCGATTTTTCCAAAACACAAACCTCTTCCTCTAATGCTTCTGCAGATAGCAGCTTAATAAATCTCCATTTATAAAAGCAGGGTTCCATTATCAGATTGAAATCGAATTCAAAAACAGGGTTGACAATTTCCTCCAGATAAATTGATTTATCATAGAAATCACGAATGGTATATATTTCCATAAATCTTGGAAAAGAAATTGGATTTATATTTTGGGAAATTTCTGAGGGTTTGAAATAGGCATTTATGCATAAGACCTTATCCCCTTTATAAAAATTAGAGTCTTCCATTTAGTTAAATCTTTTATTGGTTTTAAAAAGCTTACTTAAATCGTTTGCAACATCCATTTGCTCCCATGTAAAAAGATCAGCTTTAATGACTTTTTTGTTTCCTGAAATGTCAGTGAATGTTTTTGTAACACCCTTTTTGTAATCACGCCCCACATGCCCGTATGCTGCTGTTTCAAGATATATCGGATTACGCAATTTCAGTTTCTGTTCAATACCGTAAGGCGTTAGGTCAAAGAAATCACGAACCCTTTTTGAGATTTCACCATCACTTAGATTTATTTTTGCTGTGCCATTTGTATTTACATACACACCGCAAGGTTCTGCAACACCAATGGCATAAGAGAGCTGAACTAATGCCTGTTCGCAAACACCTGCCTTAACTAAATTCTTTGCTACATACCTTGCAGCATAAGCTGCAGAACGGTCAACTTTTGAGGGATCTTTTCCTGAGAATGCTCCACCACCATGTGCGCCTCTTCCACCGTATGTGTCTACAATTATTTTGCGACCTGTTAAACCTGTATCGCCATGCGGACCACCGATGATAAATGTTCCGGTTGGGTTTACATGTAGCTTGAATTGTTTATCAAAAAATGATTTGAACCTTTGGGGAAGTTTTTTAATAATTCTTGGAAAAAGAATATCAACAATATCTTCACGTATCTGATTTTGCATTTTTACTTCTGTAGATTTTCCGCCTTTATAAAATTCATCATGCTGGTTTGAAACAACAATCGAATCAATGTTCAAAGGTTGGTGGTCTTTCGAATAGGTGATAGTTACCTGGCTCTTTGCATCAGGTCGGAGGTAGGTCATCTGCTTTCCTTCTTTACGAATAAGTGCAAGTTCATGCACGAGCTGATGCGCAATATCTAAGGTAAGTGGAATATAATTTTCGGTTTCGCTGGTTGCAAAACCAAACATAATTCCCTGGTCGCCTGCTCCTTGTTTTTTAGGATCTTTTTTCTCCACGCCCTGGCGAATATGGGGGCTCTGCGCATGAAGGGAAGAAATGATTCCGCATGACTTTGATGAGAAACCGTATTCCTCTTTATTATAACCGATATCAGAAATGAGGTTACGAATAATAGTATGATGATCGGGGTTTGCCCCAGAATGCACTTCACCGCCAATAATTACCTGACCTGTGGTGACAAAGGTTTCGCAGGCAACTTTAGATTGCGGGTCAAAAGCTAGATAGTTGTCAAGGATGGCATCAGAGATCTGGTCAGCAATTTTATCAGGATGCCCTTCTGATACTGACTCGGAGGTGAAAAGATAATTCATAGTATATGGATTTAGTTAAGTTTTTTAGCTCAACCACCACAACTACTTTAAGGATTTTCAGGGTATGATTTTATTTTTGTTGACCTGAAGGTCCTCATCGTTTTACCACCGTTTGCTTTTTTTGCTCGGTTGGTTTCTGCTTTTAAACAGAATCGTGATGATTATGGGGTGCAAGGTAAGACTAATTTTTGTTACGAAGCAAATTTATTTTTGAAAATATTTTTCTGACTGGAAGAACTGAATGTAAAAACAAGCACTGTGATTGAGCAATATGGAATAGCTGGTGAAACTTAATCAAGGTTACTGTAAAGACCTTTTTTAAAAATATTCTCCAGATGCCAATTGAAATTTTCAACTAATGGCAAATAGCTTTGCTGAATTGGTAAATAAATTTGCTTTCCTGCAAATTGCTTAAGACTGTAATCGGTATTGTTTTCTGAAAATATAGTTGAAACAAGTACTTTATAATTGTTGTCAATTGAAATCAAACCTCTGTCAAAAGCTCTATGAAGGTTTGGGCAAAGTGCTATGCCATTAGTAATTGTATCATCATGACTGTAACTGAAAGGAATTATATGGCAAGCGTCAATCATTGAAATATTAGACATTGCATCAATTCTCATCCCAGAAATACAACATGTGTTATTGTAAATTTTTGGCACCTCTTTTTTGAATACACTTCCACGAAGAAAAATTTCTTCTTCATCTTTCTGCTCAATTAGTTTCTTTATTTCTGCTTTGTATTCAGCTGCATCTTCTTTTAAAATTTTACCTTCAATTTCGTCAAATAGTTGTTTTTGACCGAACTGTGACTTGCTGAAATTATTTTTTGTTTCTGGGAAATATTCATTGAGTAAGAATTGTTGTAAAAAAGCATTGCTCTTTTCATCCTTCATTAACTCAAACAAGTCATAATTCAAAGTTGCATAATTAACGGCTCCATTTAACTCGGTAAAACTAGAGATTGACCCCTTAATTGCAAGCATTGTTTCATATCCCGAATTTGAAATAAGGTGCCAAAATTTATCCCCTTTTAAATGAAAAAAAGGCAAAGCAAAAGTGCAGACATGATTAGTGTTTACAAGATTAGTCCAATTTGATTTAAAGAGAAAAACCAATTCAGGCGTAATATAAATCTGATTAGAAATAATAACATGATTCTGAAAACTTTGCAAGACACTCAATAATAAAACAGGTTTTGTAAATCGTCAGCGTAAAGTGGACTAAATTAGGTGTAAATTTAATGTGGGATTTTGGAAAACCAAACTTTAAAAAATCTCACAAAATGGAAACACAAAACAATCAAAGTGCGAGCGCATTAGTTCGCCAGATCAAACGTAAAACCCGC
>CANJWH010000015.1 GCA_947478465.1 Bacteroidota bacterium | reverse complement strand
TATGGGACCGCATTTTCGGAACGTTTGTAGATCCTCCTGTTCAGCCTCCTGCAATCGGCTGGACTAATAATCCTGCTATTTACATGAACCCGCTGCGTGTTATTTTTGGAGGCACTGCCCGTATTATTTATGAATTGCGGATGAACAAAAACTGGAAAACACGCTTTCTCATTCTCTTCGGACCTATTAATTACGAGCCCGAGATTAGTATTAACTATATAAAAAAGTAGCAAAGCTGCCGTACATTAATCTTCACAGCATTCTCTTTTCCGCTAATGGAATATCAGCAAGATAAAACCTTTGATAAACAAAACTTCACCACAACTCCACTTAACAAAGGCGAGTACGAAAACTGCGTATTTAAAAACTGCGAATTCTCCAATGCCGACCTTACTGATGTAAAGTTTATTGACTGTAAGTTTATAGCTTGTAATCTGAGTCTTGCCAAACTGATGAGAACAACCTTACGCGATGTAACATTTAAAGATTGCAAAATGCTTGGCCTGCACTTTGATAAATGTAATGAGTTTGGATTAAGCGTTAGCTTTGACACCTGCAACCTTAGTCATTCATCATTTTACAAAACAAAAATCAAGAAAACCATTTTTAAAAACACACAGCTGCACGAAGTTGATTTTACCCAGTGTGAATTAACAAGTGCTATTTTTGACAATTGTGATTTGATGAATGCAAAGTTTGAAAACACCTTGTTAGAAAAAACAGATTTCCGCTCAGCTTATAATTATACCATCAACCCTGAAAGCAACAAAATAAAAAAAGCACGCTTCTCTCTCTCAGGTGTAGCAGGACTTTTGAATAAATACGATATTGAAATTGAACGCTGATAATAAATATAAACTTAAATGAAATCCCTTTTAAAAACCAACACCGGACGCTTCAGAATACTTGCCTTTCTCGAAGGCGTTTCGCTAATTGCCTTAATGTTTATTGGCGTTCCTCTTAAATACATGTCGGGCAATCCTGCATTGGTAAAATCTATTGGCCCTGTTCATGGTCTTTTATTTTTATTTTATGTTGCCTATGCTTTTAGTCTGGCAGCAGAACACAAATGGAAGTTTACCCAAACCACCTGGAAAGTTTTACTGGCTTCTTTCATACCTTTTGGAACATTTTATATTGACCATACCATTCTGAAAAATATTCAATAGATGAAGCCACATCTGGTGTTATTATGCTTTTCATTTTTTGTTTTAGCCTGTAGCAACAGCAACACTGAGCAGACTCCTGCATCATCAGGTAAAGGTGTGCCTTCTGCTGCTATACCAATAGCAGTATCAATAGATACTATTAAACCCGCTGTTGTTAAAGTTGAAAAACCTGTAGTGAAGCAAAAGCCTAAATCTGTGAGCAAACAAGTTCAGATAAGGATGGGTGAAATTGTTTCCGATGCCAAATTAAATGGTGAACCCATTTTAATGCAGGAAGAGTTACTGCCTGAAACTCTTTCAGCAAACCCTGACAGGATAAAAGAACTGGTAAAATCACATTATCAGAATAATGAAAGAAATTTTCCTCGTTCCATTGCTGATAATTTTGAAAAAGGCACTTCAACCGAGCGAATTCATTATCCCCGTTTAAACTATGTTGTAGAAGTTTATAAAGATCAATACGCAACAAAACCGTATAAAACTATAGGCTATTCGGCACGCAAAGAAAATGATAGTATCATAGTTGAATAAATAATTAAGGTTTTTTAAATAATCTGATATTCAAAAAGACAGTTTAGAAATTATATTTTAAAATATATTTACACAATCTATTCTATTACCATTTTATGAAAAACTTCAACAAACTTCTGGCTCTTGTTTTTGTTATCAGCATTCTAAACACATCGTGCAACAACAATGATGTTATTCCAGATTTAACAGATGGCATCTCAGGAACCTACATCGGAAGCATCAATGTGGTTTCACCATCTTATCAAAATGCAAGTTACGTTGTAACAGTGAGTAAAGTAAGCAGCACACGCGTAAGAATAACACCGCAGGGCAGTGAGGCATCAACCTGGGAACAGGATGTTATGAAACCTTCTTCTACCTCCGTTACCTGTGTAGTATGCACTACCAATCAGCTGACGTTTGATATGAGCCACAGTCCCATTACCATAGCTTATAACTATAACAACAGTGCAGAACAATTCAGCGGTTCCAAGCAGTAAAAATTGTCTGATTAATAGTTCTACTTTTGCTGCATCATTTTCATTTGCATTGAAAAAAGTATTCCTTTTCGGAATTATTCTTACTGTTTTTAACAGCACCACAGCTCAGGTCGTTAACCCTGCCATGCTTGACACATCGGCATCGGTTCATCTTGGCAAAATTACAATAGGCGCATATGTTGATGCTTATTTTGGTGCTGATGTTAACGAATACAAATCAGGAAACAGACCATACTTTGTTTCATCTGCACGCAGAAAAGAAGTTAATATTAATCTGGCTCTTATTCATCTGCATTATAATGGCAATAGAGTTCGTTTACATCTTGCACCGGGCTTCGGAACTTATATGGCAGCCAATTATGCAAATGAACCAGCCGGACTGCGTAACTTAGTAGAAGCAAATGCAGGAGTTTGTCTCAGCCAAAAAAGAGGCATCTGGCTTGATGCCGGAGTTTTAGGTTCGCCTTACACAAATGAAAGTGCAATTTCAAAGGACCACCTTATGTATTCACGCTCGCTTTCTGCTGAATATGTTCCCTATTATTTATCAGGTGTTAAATTAACATTACCCCTGAACAATAAATTAACACTCTATCTCTATGGACTTAACGGATGGCAGAAGATAGCAACAGAGCAATATGCAGGCTCAGGAGGCACTCAGCTTGAATATAAAATAAACAACAATTTGCTTGTAAACTGGAATACCTATGTTGGCAACGAACGGAATAATTCAGTTGATACTAAACGTATGCGCTATTTTACCGATGTATATTGGATTTATAACCGCAACAAATTCTCGGCTACCTCTTGTGCATATATAGGTTTGCAAAACTATGCCGACAAAAGCAGTAACATTTGGTGGCAGGCAAATTTTATAGCACGCTATCGTTTTCATCAACTTTTTTCACTTTCAGCAAGAGCCGAATATTTTTCTGATCCTGATCAGGTAATGATTGTTCCTGTAAATAATGTTCCCGGTAGCAGTATTTTCAGTGGCGGACTTTCTGCCTGCTTTCATATTGATGAGCATGCACTTGTCCGTTTTGAAGGCAGGTATTTTAATGCCACAGAGAAAATATACAACAATCAAAATTCTGAAGCAATCAATCAAAGCATAATGCTGGTTGCAAATATTACCGCTTGGTTTTAGTTTAGAGCATAAAGATGCCCTGTCATCTGCTCTATAAATGCCATCAAAGATGTTTTTTCATCGATAATGTAACCCTTTGCTATTTAATACTGTTTAAATGCGCGTATAATTTTATATAAGCACCCCATGAAAAAACCTTTTCTCAGTTTTCTTTTAGTTGGTTTTATGCTCCCTTCTTTCGCGCAATCGTTTGAAGGTGTTATTGATTTCCGTAAAACTAACGGTGTTGAAAAGGTTTATTACAGCTACTCTGTAAAAGATAATATGGTGCGCATTGATGAAAAAAGTGAAGATGGAAAAAATGTAATAGCTACACTTTTAGTCAACCTTAGTTCTAAAGAAATACTGGCTCTCAGCCATGAACGTAAATTGTATATGAAACGTGAATCAAAAACTACTGAACGCGTTGCCGGCTCACCTAAAATAATCCGTTCAGGTAACCACCGTTTTATTGGCGGATACGATTGCGAACAGTGGCGAGTTAAAAAAGAGAGCGAGAATACTGAAATCAGTTACTGGGTAACTAAAGGCAAGTATGATTTCTTTCTTCCCTTGCTTGGTGTGTTAGGTCGCAAAGACCGCTTTGCAACATATTATCTATCCATTCCGGAGCGCGAGGGTTATTTCCCTGTTGATGCTGTTGAACGTGATGCTCAACGTAACGAAAAAGGAAGACTGGAAGTAATTCAGATAGCTGAGAAAAAGTTAGACAACAGCCTGTTTGTTGTTCCTATAAGTTATATGCAGATGGAGAACTAATCTTTTTCGTCACTCTGAACTTGTTTCAGGGTCTTAAAAGGAAGATGCTGAAACAAGTTCAGCATGACATTGTGTAAAATGATTTGGATTAAAAAACTCTTCGGAATATTCTTCTTGCTGGTTGCAGGCGTTTTGGTTGCTTCCATTTTTGTTACCTATGTTCAGGCACTTGGTTACTTTGTGCTACTATATACTTGCCTTACTTCGCCTTGTAAAGTCGATACTTTAAAAGACACGCTGTTCGGTGTAATCACCTACCTTTTTATGGCCTTTATGGTTTATTACCTTGGACGCAGAGGATTAGTATTACTGGCAGACATAAAACCAGAGACCACTATCCCGTCTTCAATTCTTGATGATTCAGAATACCTTGAAAGGAAGAAAAAATCAGAAGAGTAAAAATTACTTCGACTCTAAAAAAGTTTGTAATATTCCGAAATAAGCATCTTTATCTGCATTGTAAGTATCTGCAGCGCCTACACCCTTTATCATTTTATATTGGGTAATATTTTTCTGAAGCTTAGAAAGTTCTTTCATATCGTCAGGAGTAATCACATCATCTTTTTCTCCTGAAATTAGAAGAATACCATACAGGTGCGAGCCTTTTTCAGTCAGTGCAAAAAATGGTTCCATGAAGAATTTGTTGTAGCCGATGGGAACAATTAAATCCTCACTTCTTTTAGCTTTTACAGCAGCTTTATACGTTTCTAATTTCAGGAAAGGAGTATCAGCAATTACTTTACGGACATCGGTTCTGTTTGCAGCAGCAGCTAATAATAATGAAGCGCCAATTCCTTTTCCATACAGATTGCTTGACATGCTTGCATGATTTTTTTTCACATGATCCATAACTGCTTTTACATCTTTTTCAAATTGCGGATAGCAAATCATTTTTGGATTTATTTTAAAATCATCGCTTTTACCATAACCGCGGTAATCAAATGCCAATACGTGATATCCTAATGAAGTAAATTTGGTAATAATTTCAATATTATCAGCCATGTTTCCATCCCCGTCATCAGCTATTATGATGGCTTTTTTGCCGGTTACATTTTGAGGTTTAAACCACCATGCATTAAGGCTAACACCATCTTCAGTGGTTATTTTCATTTCTTCGTATTCTATACCATACTCATCAGGAGTTACCGAGTATTCGCGAACAGGGTTTAATGCAAAAGCAGAAACAGCAAGAAAGGAACAAAAAAGCGATGCAATAATTTTCTTCATGATTTTATAAAAAGGTTTAACGTTTTTTGAGGGAAACAAAACTATATAAAGCAAGGGTTGAGTAATTGAAAACTTTTCAACAAAAAAGCCCCACCGTTTATCGGCAGGGCTTGTTTCTTTTGTTTCGGATTAAATTATTTCTTCGTCATATCCAGTGCCATGTTACGCACTTCAATCTCGTAACCAAGTTTAGATAATCCCGGATAAACAAGATCTTTATCACCAACAATTACCATCACCATTTTATCAGAAGGTAATTTAGATTTTGCCAATGCATCAATGTCGGCTTTAGTAATGTTTGCAAGAATTTTATTTTGCTCATCCACAAAATTTTTGTCAAGATTGTAATCCAGTATACGTTGCAGGAAACCGGCTTTTTGCAAAGAGGTTTCGTATTTGCGTGCGTCACTTTGTCCGATTGAACTCTTGGTGAAAGCAAGCTCGGCATCAGTAATACCGTTTGCAGCATAGTTATTTATTTCTTTCATAAATTCAACTACAGAACTGTCGGTAGTGGTTGCTTTAACACCTGCTGAAGCCATATAAGGACCTGCAAATTTACTTCCCTGAAAATAAGAGCGTGCACCATAAGTCCAGCCTTTGTCTTCACGCAGATTAAGGTTAATACGGCTGTTGAATGCCATACCAAGCGGGAAGTTCATGATGTATGATTTGTAGTATTCACCGGTTGCATCATAAGGCATTGCAATATATCCGATACGGATTTCGCTTTGCGGAGCTCCTGGTTTATTTACCAGAATGATTTTGGTTTTTTCTATAGCAGGTGTTGGTTTTTCTTCGGCAAACTGAACATCTTTTTTAGCCCATGATTTCAGGAAACCAAGTTTGCCAAGTACTTCATCTTTCTCAACATCACCTACTACTACCAATTTAGAAATAGAAGGAGAAAATTTGCTTTCGTAATAAGCTTTCACATCATCCAATGTAATAGAGCCAACTGTTTCAAGTATACCTGCATTTGGTATGCTCATAATATGGCCTTTTCCGTAAAGCGCTTCTTTGAAATTGTTGTCGGCAATAACAGTAGGTTGAGTAATCTGGTTGGCAATTCCTTCCATCTGCTGTTGCTTTAAACGGTTAAAATCTTCCATTGAGAATTTAGGTTTCATTAGTTTTTCTTCCAGCAACTCTAATGTTTTATCTAAATTCTTTTTCAATGATGAAACGCTTACAGTAATTTCTTCATTACCTGCATTAATATCAATGCTGCTTCCTAATACTTCCAGTTTGTTGGCAATTTCTTCGCCTGTGTAATTCTGTGTTGATTCGCCAAGTAGATCAGCAGTAAGATTAGCAATACCTGATTTTGCAGCATCTTCAAAACGGTGACCAGCGCGGATAGAAATACGCAATGCTACTGTTGGTACTTCATCATTCTTTGCACCAATAGCAGCTAAACCATTGTCAAAATTCTCAGTCCAGAAATCAGGAACTTTAATAGTAGGGTTAGCTCCTGCTGCAGGTTGTTTGCTGCGGTCAAATCCTTCAGGGTCTTTTGCTTTGTTGTAAACAAGGCCTTTGTATTGTTCATCATTAGGAACAAAAGTAGAGTCAACAAATTTTGGTGTAAAGTTGTCATCTTTAGCAGCCAGTTGTTTTTGTCCTTTAGGATAAACACTCAGGATAACCGCTTTTTGTCCTTTAATATAGGTATTGAAAACACGTTTTACATCTTCTTTGGTAACATCAGCATAACGTTTTAATTCTGCCTGAATGTAATTAGGGTTACCTGTAAAAGTCTGGTAGCTTGCCAAAAGACTTGCTTTTCCGTCAACGCTTGCCAATTGTTGTATCAGCTGATTTTCAATCATTGCTTTGGTACGGTTCAAATCATCATCATTGATTTCGCGTGTTTCAAATTCATCAATTGATTTGCGGATAACTGCTTCCATTTCAGCCAGTGTTTTTCCGGGAAAAGGAAGAACAGTTAATTGAAATTCTCCTGCAAGTTCCATGCAAGGGTGTGAAACATTAGCTTGTACAGCCAATTGTGGTTTTTCAAAGTTCTCGTAGAAGATTGAATTTTTTCCTCCGCCCATAATGTCGGCAAGAATATCCAGAGGAGCTTCGTCAGGGTTACGGTTTCCTACAGTTGGGTAAGCAAACTGAATTAAAGGGAAACGGATATTATCTTCGTAAGAAATATAACGGTCTTCAGGAAGGGTAATTTTTTCAACCTTCATTGGTTTTACTTCCGGTCCTGCAGGAATTGGTCCGTAATATTTTTCAACCAATTCAACTACCTGTTTAGGGTCAACATCACCGGCAACAGTTAAGGTAGCATTGTTTGGTCCGTACCAACGCAGGAAAAAGTGTTTCAGATCATCAACATTAGCTCTGTCTAATTCAGCTAAGTAACCGATAACAGGCCATGAGTAAGGATGACCCTGAGGATACATTGCCTGAGCAACTTTCTCGCCTATCAAACCATAAGGACGGTTATCATAACTCTGTCCGCGCTCGTTTTTAACGGTTGCGCGTTGGTTTTCAAATTTCTTTTGAGTAACAGCATCTAACAGAAAGCCCATACGGTCTGCTTCTAACCACAATGCAGTTTCTAACTGATTAGAAGGCAGTGTTTCAAAATAGTTAGTACGGTCGCTGTTGGTAGTTCCGTTCAGTTCACCACCTGCTTCTGATACAATTTTAAAGTGTTGTTCGTCAGCAACGTGATCAGAACCCTGGAACATCATGTGTTCAAAGAAGTGAGCAAAACCTGAACGTCCTAATTCTTCGCGTGATGAACCTACGTGATAGGTAACATCTACGTGTACAATAGGGTCACTGTGGTCTTCGTGAACCAATAGTGTTAAACCATTAGGCAACACATATTTCTGATAAGGAATAACGATTTCATCGCCTTTCTTTTTTACTTCTTCTACCAGCTTGGTTCCGAACTTGGTAGTAGTGTTATTATTGCACGATACCAGGAAGATAACGGCAACAACAAATGCTAAAATTCTTTTCATTTTTTTAGGGTTTATTTTTTTTGATTGGAGCGCAAAGGTAAAAAAAGGGCTTATCGTTCAACATCTTGTGAAAAATGGGAATGTTAAGAAATGTTAAACAAGTTAGGTTTTATTAAATCTTTAGCCGGTACAATTACAGCACAGCAGAAATTCAAAATAGCCTTTGCAGCCTATTCCTTTTGAATAAAACGTAAGGTAGAGAAGTATGAGAACACAAAGCACCCCAACTGCTAAAAAAGACAACTTCTGTGGTTCATCTTTATGCAACAAAACCTTAATAGTTCTGCTTGAAAACATCATTGATGAGAAAATAATAACCAACCCAACAAAGAAGTAAATCATCAATGTTTTAAGATTATTTGGGAAGTTAGTAGCTGCAACCACAGCCATTCCAATCAAATAAGGAATTAGAATAATTTTGAAAATAAAATTTCTTCTGAATTCCCCTTTTTTTAACTGGTCCTTTGACTCGGCATTGCGCAAAAACTGATAGGTGAAAAATAATCCACTGGCAATCATCAGTAACATCGAAAATCCTGCAATTACCCATTTTACGGCAAGCCCCAAATATTTGTAAGCCGCCACAACACCAAAAGCAATATGCCCCGGAGGATCCGGTTTAAATTCATAAAAAGGCACTGAAAGCAATTTGCCAAGAAACATTATCAAGCCAACAACACTGCACCACAAAAAGAAAACACGATACCATTTATTTTTTTCTTTAACCCTCAAAAACAATCTGAAAAAGATAACCCCCAGCACTAAATTCATTATTCCGCTTATCAGAAATACTCGCTTTACGTTGTAAGGAGTCCACATATCATAAGCACTGTATTTTATGGAATGGACATACATTATAGGTTTCAAACCAAAATAGCTTGCCGCTAATGCTGTACTGTATTCATTCAAAAAATGCAGCATAAGAAATGCTGTTGCAAATGATACAATTGAATTTATGGTAAGTGACGAATTCATAAACTCAGTTCTTTAATTTAAAATATCAGGCATCCAGAATGGTTGAAGATAGTTCGCTGTCAACAACACTTACAGAGGTTCCGGCAATATCTTCAAATGCGGCATAAATAGCACAGAAAGTTGCCGGCACAGTAACCAGTAATCCAAAGAAAAGACAAAGCATTCCAAGTATATTTATTAAACCAAGTACAATAAGGAATCCGAAAAATGAAAACCATTTTTTGCTTACCAGTTTCATACTTGTTTTAATTGAATTCCAGAAATCAAGTCCGTTAAAAACTATTAATTGTTGCGAAAGAATAAATGAAACCGCAATATAAATCCACACCAGCATTGAAACAAAAAACAATACAATAACAGCCGGCAGGGTAATAAGCAGACCCATTAATTTTGTCATTATTTCAATCTGATTACCCCCGTTTGCTATTTCAGAGAAAAAATCAACACTCACCAAAAAGTAGATAATGCCCGGAGAAAAAACGAGCAATGCAAACAATGCTATAACCAAATAGTTCAGCAGAAGCGGAATAAAGAATTTAAAACCGCCAAAAAAGTCACCGAATTGTGCATTTCTGCCGGTAGTAACTTTGTTTGCAAAAATAAAAAATCCCACCCCCAGGGGAACCGATACAACAGCTGAAAGTACACTAATAATACTGGAAGTAACCATTGCAATAACTGCATAAACCACCAGAAACCCCATTAGCAGCCATGGCTCTTTTTTAAAAACATCAAAGCCTGCGCTTATGTATTTGCCCATTTTAAACTCATAGCCTTCGCTTAGTGATTTTTCAAGTCGCGATTCATTACTTGTAGTTGTTTCCATAATAATTTGGTTTGGGTTAATAATATGGTTTGCGGGGTAAATATAATATAGTTTCGTTTTATGGAATATTTCTGCCTAAAAGGTGTGGATTCCTAAATTTGTCTATTATTGCATTCAACAAACAACATAATTAACGCATAACGTTTAACGAAAAACACAAAGAAATCATGGCAAAACCTAAATTGAGCTTTTACGATGTTAAAAGCAAAAGCAAATTTGAAACAGAGAACTACGAAGTACGCGAAAAAGGCGGAAAATCATTTGCAGTTTGTAAATCACCATCTGGCTCTTATGAGTGCTGGCGTGTGCTTTCAAAAGATCAGGCAGCAAAACTGAAATAAATTGCTCAACAAGCGCTCCGACTAACGGGGCGCTTGTTGTTTTATTGCTTTGCTAAATTGCTATTTTCGCGCCTTCATATCAATGGCGCAGGATAATCTAAAATTACAATTTTCTTTTCCCGCCTCCGGCTATTCAAAAAGACATTTCTTGTTTTTTTTGCCGGTTATCAGCATCCTGTTTCTTTATTCGTGCAAAACAATACAACCTGTTGTTCAGCATAAAGCGCTTGAAGAAAAAACCAAAGACGAACTTTTCGGACAATTAGAAAAAAATCAGTTCCAATATAAATGGTTTGCTTCTAAAATCAGCACCACTATTAAAACGCCAAAGGGTGCTAACACCTTTGCTGTTCGCATTCGTATGCAAAAAGACAGTGTAATATGGATTTCACTTTCTCCGGCTTTGGGAATTGAAGTGGTAAGGGCTTATATAACCCGCGACTCACTTATTTTTCTCGACCGCATCAACGAAAAATATTTCAAAGGCGATTTCAATTATGTAAATCAGATGATAAATTCTAATCTGGATTTTGAAATGTTGCAGGCCATGCTTACAGGCAATAATTTTACTTTTTATGAGATTGATAAATTTCAAACAGTAAACGACCGTGACCGTTATGTCTTAAGCACTATAGGCAGGCGTAAACTGAAAAAAGAATTGAAAGGAGTGGACAGTCTTAACATAATTTTACAAGATATTTTTCTCAGCAGCCAAAACTGGAAAATAGAGGAAATGAAGCTTAAAGACCTTAATTCAAACCGGAAATTAGATGCGGTTTACAGCAATTTTATTCCGGTTGGTGAGCAGTTATTTCCTTCCGATGTTTTGTTCAATTTCAGAGCAAAAGACAATATTGAAGCAAAACTCACGTATTCTAAAATAGAGATTGATCAGCCTCAGACATTTCCTGCTAATATTCCTTCGAAATACACCGAAATGAAGTTGAGTGACTACAACCTGAAAACCGATGAGAAAAAAGAATAAATTCATTTTTTCTATGCTCTTATTTCTTGTTGCTCTTGCTTCATTCGGGCAAACTGCAAAGGAACTGGAGGAAAAGAAAAAGCGTTTGCAGGATGATATTAAATACACTAATAAACTTATTAGTGAAACAGAAAACAGCAAAAAGAAGTCGTTAAACCAATTGCGCCTGCTCAACACAAAAATTGAGATGCGGCAAGAGTTAATAACAACAATTGTTAAAGAGGTAAAACTGATTGACAAGCAAATTAACCAAACCAATTCGGTAGTAGGTTCGCTTGAAAAGGATTTAAAAAAACTGAAAGAAGAATATGCTCAGATGGTTTATTTCGTCTGGAAAAATCAGAATTCTTACAATAAGCTGATGTTTATTTTTTCATCAAAAGATTTTAATCAGGCTTATCTGCGCCTGAAATACATTCAGCAATATGCTGATTACCGTAAAAAGCAGGCAAAAATTATCAAAGAGACACAACTTGCCTTGGGAGAAAAAATTGATGTATTAAAGAAATCCAGGAATGAAAAGGCAGCCTTGCTTACCAATGAAGAACAGGAAAAACTAAAACTAACCACCGAGAAAAAAGAAAAGGATGAACTACTGGATAACCTTAAGGACAGAGAAGCGCAACTAAAAAAGGAACTTAAGCAAAAGCAAGCCGAAGCACAAAAACTGCAAAAAGAAATCGAACGTATTATTGCAGATGAAATTCGCAAACGTGAAGAAGAAGCCCGTAAAAAAGCAGCAGCAGATAAATTGGCAGGCAAAGAAGTTAAAGAAACACCCAAAGGTTTTTCTATGACTCCGGAAGAGGTTCTTATTTCAGATAATTTTGAATTGAACAGAGGAAAGTTGCCCTGGCCAAGCGAAAAGGGAATTATTACCGGACACTTTGGAGAAAGCACACATCCTGATTTGCCAAACGTAAAAATTAATAATAATGGTATTGACATAGGAACCGACAGAGGAGCAAAAGCACGAGCAGTTTTTGACGGAACAGTTTCGGCAATCATCTCCATACCCGGAGCCTATAAAGCAGTAATGGTAAGGCATGGCGAGTTCATAAGTGTATATGCCAACCTGGAAGAAGTATACCTGAAAAAGGATGATAAAGTAAAAGTGAAGCAAGAAATAGGTAAAGTTCATACAGATGAATCAGAAGGCAAAACCGAATTACACTTTGAACTTTGGAGAGGAAACGCAAAGACAAATCCCGAGGAGTGGATATTGCTTAAAAAGTAATACCTTTGCTCAATAATTTAAATTTATAATCATGGCTGGTAAATTCGGAACCTGGGAAATCATTCTCATTCTTGCTATAGTAATCTTGCTTTTCGGTGCTAAAAAAATCCCTGGATTAATGAAAGGAATTGGCGAAGGAATCAACGAATTCAAAAAAGCATCTAAAGGCGAAACTAAAGAATCTACCCCTGAAAAAAAGGATTAGTTTTTCTTTTTCCTTTTCTCAGATAAATTTCTTTTTCTCTTAATTTTTTACGTTGCTCTTTACTTTACATTTGTCGCTTAAATTTTAAGCATGATAACTGTAAACGGAAGAAATTATAAAGAACAACACGTACCTGTTGTGGGTGTTTGCATGGATGGAACATCCATGAATTATTATGATGCAGCAGCGTCAATAATGCCCAATCTCCAACGATTTATTAAAACAGGAAGTATGGGACTGGTTCATTCTGTTATACCTTCTTTCACCAATCCTAACAATATGGCTATTGTTACAGGAACTACTCCCGATATAAACGGAATTTGCGGAAACTATTGGTATGACCGTAAAGCGGATAAAGAGGTAATGATGAATGAACCGTCTGATTTATTGGTTCCAACCATTCTTTCATCATTCAGCAAGCAGAATAAAAAAGTAGCTGTTGTAACCGCAAAAGACAAATTGCGCAAAATGCTCAGTAAAGATTTGAACGGAATCTGTTTCTCAGCAGAGTATGCAGACAAAGCTAATCTTGCCGAAAACGGGATTGATAATGTTACCACTTCGCTCATGGAAAAAGAGCAACCCGGAATTTATGACCCGGATATTTCGGTGTATGTAATTGAAGCCGGAGTGCGTTTGCTGAAAAAAGACAAGTATGATTTGCTTTATCTTACCACTACGGATTATGTGCAGCATAAATATCCTCCAGGCGCAGAAGAAGCAAATAATTTTCTTTCAAAAATTGATTACTGGTTGGGCGAGTTAGATAAGCTAGGCGCAATTATTGGCGTTACTGCAGATCACGGAATGCAGGGGAAAACAAATCCAGACGGAACTCCAAAGGTCTTGTTTATTGAAACTATTTTGAAAGAAGTTGGTGATATTTCTTCGCGTGTAATTCTTCCAATCACTGACCCGTATGTGGTGCATCACGGGGCTTTGGGTGGTTACGGAACTGTTTATCTTCAACAAAAAGATATTAAAAAAGCAAAAGAAATTATTTCCTCATTAGAAGGTGTTGAACTTGTTTTGACCAATGCAGAAGCGGCTGCGCGATTCAATCTTCCGCCTGATAAAATAGGCGAGTTGGTTTTACTTTCTGATGCAAGAACTACAATTGGCCGTGCCCGTGAGTGGCATGATATGGATAAAATAAAAGAAGGTCTGCGTTCACACGGAAGCTTGCATACTTCTATTGTTCCAATGATTTTTAATCGCAAGTTGAACCATGAATACCAGCAAAAATTAGATAGCGGTAACTCCCGCAATTTTGATTTATTTGACTTTTTAAGCAACGGTATTTAAATCATGAGTTCAATAGAACAAACTATTGAAGAGGTTTTCAAACTCTATGAATTGCATGGCAGTGATGATTATATAGGTGAGTCTATCTCACAGATAGAACATGCTTCACAGGGTGCTCAGCTAGCTGAAAAAGAAGGTTTTGACGATGAGGTAATTCTTGCGGCTTTTTTCCACGATATAGGTCATATATGCGCAAAAAAAGACCCTAAGAATGATATGGGAGGGTATGGAATGCTTCGACATGAGAGAGTGGGGGCAAACTATCTTCGGAAACGTGGGTTTTCTGAAAAAATTGCCAAACTGATTGAAAATCATGTGGAAGCAAAGCGTTATTTATGCTTCAAAGATCCTGATTATTACGAGAAATTGTCTGTTGCAAGTAAAGCTACTCTTGAGTTTCAAGGTGGCAAAATGACACAAAATGAAGCTGTTAGGTTTGAAAACGACCCACTGTTCATATTAAGCATAAAAATGAGGGAATGGGATGAAACTGCCAAAGAAGAGAATGTTCAGCTTTTTGATTTAGAGAAATTGAAAGGTATTTGCAGGCAAATTCTTGCATAGAAAAGCTCTCTGTCCGATGCTCTTAGCATCTTCTTGTTTTTCATTTACATATTTTTCTACCTTTGCACCCCTTGTTTAAAAATGAAGGCTCTAAATCAGTATAGTATTCAGTTTTCGGGACTTAAGCCCGGAAGACACGATTTTGAGTTTGAAATAGACAAGAAGTTCTTTGAGAGCATTGAGTATTCAGAGATACAAGACGGCAAATTAAATGTTGCTCTTGCATTGGATAAGCATACCAATATGCTGGTTCTCGACTTTGTAATTGCAGGTGATGTAAACGTTCCCTGCGACCGTTGCGGTGAAGATTTTCTTTTGCCATTAAAAGCTAAAGAGCGTCTAATAATAAAGTTTGGTGAGCAAACAGCAGAAGTAGCAGAAGATGTAATGCTTATTCCACGCAATGAAAGTGAGATAAATGTAGCCCACTTTATCTATGAGTACATTATTCTCGCTTTGCCCCAGAAAAGAGTTCATCCTGAAGGCAAATGCGATAAAGAAACATTAAAACGCCTTCAGAAATTAGAAGACGAAACCAATAAAAATAAAAATACCGACCCACGTTGGGACGGATTGAAAAATATAGTATTAAATTAAAGTTGCTGGGGCTTAATTTTAAGCCCGTTGCAAAACAGATAAAATCAAATAATAAAAATCATCAATTCACAATAACAAATGGCACATCCTAAGCACAAGATTTCCAAATCACGCAGAGATAAAAGAAGAACACACGATAAAGCTGTAGTTCCTACCATCGCCACTTGCCCAACAACCGGAGAAGCACACCTTATGCACCGTGCGCACTGGTATGAAGGCAAACTTTACTACAAAGGTAAAGTGGTAATGGAAAAAGCGTAAGCGTGATTCGAGCTGCCATAACAGGCGTTCAGGGCTGGGTTCCGGAGTATATCCTGACCAATAAAGAGTTGGAGTCAATGGTTGACACCAACGATGAGTGGATTCAATCCCGCACAGGCATCCGAGAAAGACGTATCCTTAAAGGCAAAGATCAGGGCACATCCGTAATGGCTGTTAATGCCATTAATGGTTTGCTGCAAAAGAAAGGCATTTCTCCCTTAGAGATTGACCTTATTATTTGTGCCACCACCACACCCGACATGCAGTTTCCTGCAACCTCAAATATTATAGCTGATAAAGTAGGTGCTAAAAATGCCTTCGGATATGATATCAGTGCAGCTTGTTCAGGTTTTATTTATTCGCTAGTTACCGCATCAAAGTTTATAGAATCGGGCAGCCACAAAAAAGTAATCGTAGTTGGTGCGGATAAAATGTCCTCAATTGTTGATTATACCGACCGCCAGACCTGTGTTATTTTTGGTGACGGAGCAGGAGCAGTTCTCCTTGAACCCGATGAAAGTGGAAACGGAATCATTGATTCTATTTTGCGTTCAGATGGTGCAGGGGCGCAGCATCTCCACCAAAAAGCCGGAGGCTCTATGCGTCCTGCAACTCACGAAACAGTGGATGCCCGCGAACATTATATCTATCAGGAAGGACAAGCCGTTTTCAAATTTGCTGTAAAAGGCATGGCTGACATTAGCGCAGAGATTCTCGAGAAAAATAACCTCACCGGTGATGATGTTGCATGGCTTGTCCCACATCAGGCAAACAAACGCATCATTGATGCCACTGCAAAACGCATGGGGCTTGACGAAAATAAAGTGATGATAAATATCGACCGTTATGGTAATACAACCAACGGCACTATTCCACTTTGCCTGTGGGAGTGGGAAAACAAACTTAAAAAGGGCGACAACATTATTATAGCTGCTTTTGGCGGAGGATTTACATGGGGGTCTATTTACCTTAAGTGGGCATACTAAAACCAATCAGGATTTTTATACTTTTAACCCTTCAAATTAATAACTGAAATTCCACAAAAATGAACTTAAAGGAAATACAGGAACTCATCAAATTTGTTTCAAAAGCAGGGGTGAGTGAAGTAGAATTACAGCAAAAAGATTTCAAGATAGTAATCAAAACAACCAATGGTGAGCATGGTGCCGTTACCGCTGCACCGCAGGTTGTTAGCGTGGCTCAGCCGGTAGCTCATGTTGCAGCTGCACCAGTAGCTGCAACCCAGACAGAAGCTGCACCAGAAAAACCAGTTGATAACGGAAAAACAATCACCATCAAATCACCCATGATTGGAACCTTCTACCGTTCTTCTGGTCCTGATAAACCATCTTACGTAAATGTTGGTGACGAGATAAAGCAAGGTTCTGTAATCTGTATCATTGAAGCCATGAAACTCTTCAACGAAATTGAGGCTGAGGTGAGTGGACGAATTGTGAAAGTGCTGATTGACGATTCAAGCCCAGTTGAATACGAACAACCGCTGTTTTTGGTAGAACCATTTTAAATCTCTCGCTTAAAAATTTTGCGCACTTTGCGCCTTTGCGAGCAATTCCATGACTAAAAAGAAACACACAAAACTTTTTAAAAAAGTACTGATAGCCAACCGTGGCGAAATAGCACTGCGTGTTATCCGCACCTGTCGCGAAATGGGCATCAGCACCGTTGCTGTTTACTCCACTGCTGATAAAGACAGTCTGCATGTTCGTTTTGCTGATGAAGCAGTTTGCATAGGTCCACCTGCGAGCAAAGATTCTTATTTAAATATCCCGAACATTATTTCGGCAGCAGAAATAACTAATGCCGATGCCATTCATCCCGGCTATGGTTTTCTTTCCGAAAACTCAAAGTTTTCTGCTATTTGCCAGAAATACAACATCAAATTTATTGGCGCTACTCCTGAACAGATCGATCAGATGGGCGATAAATCAAATGCTAAAGACACCATGAAAGAAGCGGGAGTGCCTACCATTCCCGGCTCTGATGGGTTGCTCGAAAGCGTTGACGAAGCCAAGAAAGTTGCCAAAAAAGTAAAATACCCCATTATTCTTAAAGCTACTGCGGGTGGTGGAGGCCGCGGAATGCGTATTGTCTGGGCAGAAGAAGAACTGGAAGATAAATGGAATTCCGCACGTCAGGAAGCAGGTGCTGCTTTCGGAAATGATGGAATGTATCTTGAAAAATACATTGAAGAACCCCGCCATATTGAAATTCAGATTGTGGGCGACCAATACGGAAAAGCCTGTCACCTTTCAGAACGCGATTGTTCTGTTCAGCGCAGGCATCAGAAGCTCACCGAAGAAACTCCTTCACCATTTATGACCGATGAGCTTCGCGATAAAATGGGCGAGGCCGCAATCAAAGCTGCCCTTGCCGTAAAATACGAAGGCGTTGGAACAGTTGAATTTCTGGTTGACAAACACCGCAACTTCTACTTCATGGAGATGAACACACGCATACAGGTGGAACATCCCATTACTGAAGAGGTGATTAACTACGATCTTATCCGCGAACAAATATTAGTTGCTGCCGGTGTTCCCATCAGTGGAAAAAATTACTTCCCTCAGCTGCATGCCATTGAGTGCCGCATCAATGCCGAAGATCCTTATAAAGATTTCCGTCCCTCACCAGGCAAAATCATAAACTTCCACGCTCCGGGCGGACACGGTGTCCGCATCGACACTCACGTGTATGCAGGTTACACCATTCCTTCCAACTACGATTCAATGATTGCCAAAGTAATCACCGTAGCCCAAACACGTGACGAAGCCATTGCAAAAATGAGCCGTGCCCTTGGCGAGTTTGTCATTGAAGGCGTGCAAACTACCATCCCCTTCCACATCAAATTAATGAAGGACGAACGGTACATCTCAGGAAACTACACCACTAAGTTCCTCGAAGATTTCAGCATGGAGGATTAGGTTATTGAGCAGCACCAACTTAAACCGTTGGACAGCCCGCTATTTCTGCTATCTTTGCGTTCCTTAATTCAAAATCATGTCAAAATTCTTCAGACCGGGAAAGCCGGGCGGTAGCAGCAGTAACGATAAACGCGGTGACGGAAAACCGTTTAATAAAAAACCTTTCGGACGCGGAAGCGACAAACCTTCAAGCCGCAAAGAATTTGATGCTTGGAAAAACCGCTCCGATTCCGATGCGCCAAAAGATGGGGGCAAATCATCTGATAAACCTAAATCACGCTTTGGCGACAAGCCTTTCAAAAAATCATTTGATAAGCCCGCAGGTAAAAAGCCTTTCAAACGTGATGACGATAAACGTGGAGGAGATTTCAAACCTAAAAGCGACCGTCCTTTTTCACCGCGCAAAGAATCTGACCAGTGGAGAAAACGCGCTCCCCGCAAAGATGATCTGGAAGATTTTGGTGCAGCAGATGATAAACCGAAAACACCATCTTACGGTCGCCCTTACGATGCTAAAAAGAAATACCAGAGCAAGAAAAAATTCACTAAAGGCACCTTTGGTCAACAGGCCGAAAAAGCACCTTCTGATTTAATCCGCCTCAATAAATACCTTGCCAATGCAGGTGTATCATCAAGACGCGAAGCAGATAAATTGATTGAAAGCGGAGTAGTAACCGTAAACGGAAAAGTAATTACCGAGCTGGGCTACAAAATTACCCCGGGTGATGAAGTAAAATTCGGTGGAGCCATTCTCCGCAAAGAAAAATCAGTTTACATCCTACTTAACAAACCCAAAGATTATATTACTACCAGCAAAGACCCTCAGGAACGCAGAACAGTGATGCACCTCATTGAAGGAGCTTGCAAAGAACGCGTCTACCCTGTTGGAAGATTAGACAGAATGACTACAGGTTTGCTCCTCTTCACCAACGATGGCGAAGTTGCAAAACGCCTCACGCATCCATCGCATGGTGCAAAAAAAATGTATCACGTTACTCTTGACCAAAACTTAAGTCTTGCAGACATGAAAAGCATCCAGAACGGCATAGAGCTTGAAGATGGAATAGCCGAAGTAGATGCCATTGAATTTGTGGAAGGTGCCGGTCGTAAAGAAGTGGGCATTGAAATTCACAGCGGCAGAAACCGCATTGTGCGCAGGATTTTTGAAAAGCTCGGCTACAATGTTATAAAACTCGACCGTGTTACTTTTGCCGGCCTTACCAAAAAAGATTTACAGCGCGGTTACTGGCGTCAACTTTCTGAAAAGGAAGTGGGAATGTTGTTGATGACGAAATAAAAACTTACTACAAACTGCTGTCAAGCCAGGTTGTAATGTATTTCATCACGTCTTCTTTTTCAGGTTCGTTATGCGTTTCGTGATACAAGCCGTCCCACAATTTAAATGTGCAATTATCTTTCACTTTCCCTGCAAATTCTTTTGAACCTTCAGGAGAAGTCAAGCGGTCTTCTGTTCCATGAAAAATAAGTAAAGGAAGTTTTAATTCCGAAGCATGTTCTAATGCCCAGTTCCCTGCGGCATAGGTCTCAACAAAAAAACGTGCAGATATTTTATCATGCACTAAAGGATCGTTCACATATTTTTCAACTTCCTTTTTATCACGCGAAATTGCTGTAGCATCCAGTTTGGTGCTTTGTGTAAAGCCCGGGAAAATATTATTCACAAATCTGCCCAAAGCAACTTCAAACTTTGGTGGCTCAAATGCTAATTTCAACCAGGGCGATGATGCAATGACTCCTGCTATCTCAGGTTTCCTCCGCAGTGCATAATTCAGAACTACATTCCCACCCATGCTGTGTCCGTAAATAAATTTCTTACTTCCCGGAGCAATCTTTTCTGCCTGCTTTAATAAATCAGAAACACCATCCAGCAACAAATCATAAGAAGGAGTATGTCCGCGACTTCCTCCAGATTTCCCATGCCCCCGATGGTCGTATGCAATTGCCGAATAACCTGCAGCAACAAGATATTCTGCAACATGGGCATAGCGTCCGCTATGTTCGCCCATTCCGTGAACAATGCAAATAACAGCTTTTGGTTTTGAATCATTTAACCAGCATTGTCCGTAAATTTCAACACCGTCAGATGCGGTCCATTTTAAGTCCTGATGTTTCATAGTTTTTGTTTTTGAGGATGAACAAAAGTAGTTTTTCCTGCACATTAATCAGAATGAAAAATATCTACCTTTGGATGAAACAAAAACTGTGTATGGAAATTCTGAAAAAAATTCTGAAGCTTGTATTAATGTTTGTTGTGCTGGGAGTAATGTGGATTGCCGGAAATCTGCTTTTCGGAACCATCACCGATTTTAAACCCGAAAAAGAAATAAAACTTGCTGTGCGCGGAACTGCAATAGCGCAACCCGACAGCATTTTCTCATTTATTAACTGGAACATTGGTTACGGTGGGCTGGGCGAGAAGGCTGATTTCTTTTATGATGGAGGTAAAATGGTTGTTTCTGCAGAAGAAGATGTGGACAGTTATTTAAACGGAATTTACCAATTCGCTAAGTCAAACGACAGTGTTGATTTTTTCTTTTTTCAGGAAGTGGACACGCTGGCGCGCAGAAGTTATCGCATAAATGAATTGTGGGGAATTTCGCAGCAACTGCCAAATTATGCGTACTCGTTTGCTGTAAATTACGATGTAAAATTTGTTCCTGTACCTTATACAAATCCTATGGGTAAAGTAGTTGCAGGTCTAGCGTCATTTTCAAAATTTATACCTACAAGTGCAACTCGTTATGGCTACGATTCTAATTTCTCATGGCCCACGAGTATTTATTTTTTAGACAGATGTTTTCTGGTTCACCGCATAGCGCTTACAAATGGGAAAGAATTTATTGCAATCAACACACATAATTCAGCATACGACAAAACAGGAGAATTGAAAAAAAGTGAAATGAATATGCTGAAAAAATTTGTGCTGAAAGAGTTTGAAAAAGGAAATTACGTAGTTGTTGGTGGTGACTGGAATCAATGTGCGCCTGGTTTTGATGCAAAAACATTTTGGAAATCAGATGTTGATATTGCTGAAAACGCAAACGTTGATGCGGCATTTATGCCAACAGGGTGGATCTGGGCATATGATAACACTGTGCCAACTAACCGCAGTTTACTATTTCCATTTGATGCAGAAAAAACTGACAGAACTGTGATTGATTATTACCTTGTTTCTCCAAATCTTGAAGTGTTGCAGTTGAAAAATGTAGATATGCAATTCAAATATTCTGATCATCAGCCAGTGTTTTTGCAAGTAAAAATTAAGTAAGGTGAATATTAATTACATCATTTTCGCTATTCCGTTTTTTCTTTTGCTCATAGGGATTGAGGTGCTGGTTGACAAAAAGAAAAAGGGGAATGCGTTTCGTTTAAATGATTCCATTGCTAATCTAAATATTGGAATTGGTGAGCAGGTGATTAGTGTGTTTACGCGAGCGTTTATGCTGATGCTATATGCATTTGTTTACAAATACCGTATTTACGAAATGCCTTCCAATCTCTTTACAGGATTGGTTTTACTCTTTGCTTTTGATTTTATTTTTTATTGGGCACATCGTTTTGGGCATGAAATAAATATAGGATGGGGCGGACACATTGTTCATCATTCCAGTGAAGAATATAACCTTACGGTTGCTCTGCGTCAGCCCTGGTTTTTTTCTGCAATGACATTTTTTATGTTTCTGCCTTTAGCATTTTTTGGTTTCAAACCTGAGCTGCTTTTAATCGTTGCCGGTATTGATATTTTGTTCCAGTTTTGGATTCACACCAAGTATATTGGAAAACTTGGTTTCGTGGAATTATTTCTGAACACACCTTCGCATCATCGTGTTCACCACGGTCGCAATCCACAATACATTGATAAAAATTATGCTGGTATGTTTATCATCTGGGATCGCATGTTTGGAACATTTATTGAAGAACAGGAAGAAGTAGTTTACGGAATTACTACTCCGGTAAAAAGTTGGAACCCTGCATGGACAAACGTGCATTACTTTTTTGATTTGATAAAAATCGGAAATCCGTTTCCCCGTTTCAGCGATAAGGTGAAATTGTTTTTCAAACATCCGGGATGGAAGCCTGATGAATTAGGCGGAACAGAATACCCGCAGAAAGTAGATAATAGCACTTACAAGAAGTTTGATTTTGTTTACAATCCTGCAATCAATAAATATGTCCTCGTGCAATTTTCTATTCTTACCGCAGTGGTAGTAACGTATCTTGCAGTTGAAAAAAAGATGTTGTTCTGGAAGAATTTCAGTGCTGCCGCCTATTTGGTTCTTACCCTAACTGTAATGGCAACATTATTTGAAAACAAGCGATGGGCTTTCATCCTTGAAAATATTCGCTTGCTTGTTTTTCCGTTAATTATTTATCTCTTGCCAATTAATTACTCACTTCAATTGGTGCTTACTCATATTGCATTTCTATCTTCAGTTGCGTTTTTTTTCTGGAATTCAAGATTGCAAAATCTTCAATTTGTAAAATCATAAAAAGTATATGACTAAAAAATACATCCTCGCCTTAGACCAAGGCACAACAAGCTCAAGAGCTATTTTGTTTGACAAAGATTGTAACATCAAAAATGTTGCGCAGAAGGAATTTCGTCAGCTTTATCCTCAGCCGGGTTGGGTAGAACATGACCCGATGGAGATATGGCAAACACAAATGGAAACTGCACGCGAGGTGATAAAATCAGCAGGAATCTATATCAATGAAATTGCTGCAATAGGAATTACCAACCAGCGTGAAACCACAGTGGTGTGGGATAAAAAAACGGGTGTGCCTGTTTACAACGCCATCGTTTGGCAGGATAGAAGAACAGCTTCTATTTGTGATGCACTTAAGAAAAAAGGATTAGAGAAATACGTGAAAGAAAACACCGGATTAGTGATTGATGCTTATTTCTCAGGCACCAAAGTAAAATGGATTTTAGACAATGTAAAAGGTGCAAAACAAAAAGCAGAAAAAGGAGAATTGCTCTTCGGAACTATTGATACATGGCTGCTTTGGAATCTCACCGGTGGAAAAGTTCATGTAACGGATTATTCCAATGCATCGCGCACCATGGTTTACAACATTGCTAAAAAAGAATGGGATAAAAAGCTGTTGAAAGAATTAGGAATTCCCGATTCGATGTTGCCGAAAGTAAAAGATTCGTCCTGCGTTTATGGCGACACAAAATTGTTCGACAACATCGCTATCCCTGTTGCAGGAATTGCTGGCGACCAGCAAGCAGCTTTGTTTGGACAACATTGTTTTGAACCGGGCATGGCAAAAAACACCTATGGAACAGGTTGTTTTATGCTGATGAACACTGGCAGTAAAATGGTGAAATCAAAAAATGGTTTGCTTACCACAATTTCATGGGGACTAAATGGAAAAGTTGAGTACGCTTTAGAAGGCAGTATATTTATTGCAGGTGCAGCAATTCAATGGCTACGCGATGGATTAAAGATTTTAGATGCTGCTCCCGATTCGGAATACTTCGCCATGAAAGTAAATGACACAGAAGGTGTTTATGTTGTTCCTGCCTTTGCAGGTCTTGGAGCACCTTATTGGGACATGTATGCACGCGGAGCAATTTTTGGTTTAACAAGAGGCAGCAGCAAGTCACATATAATTCGCGCAACATTGGAGTCGTTGGCTTACCAGACACGAGATGTATTGAGCGCAATGGAAATCGATTCGAATGTAAAACTGAAAGAACTGAATGTTGATGGTGGTGCTTGTGCCAATAATTTATTAATGCAGTTTCAGGCTGATATTCTTGGAGTTAAAGTAAACCGCCCTAAGGTAATTGAAACAACTGCGCTTGGAGCAGCTTGCCTTGCCGGACTTGCAGTAGGTTTTTATCAAAAAGATAAATTGGCTAAAAGCAAAAAGCCGGATGCAGTTTTCACTCCATCAATGGAAAAAGCAAAACGCGAAAAATTATACAAAGGCTGGCAGAAGGCTGTAAAGCGTACAATGGATTGGGAGAAAGACTAACTCTTCCTGTCGCCCAAAGCTATCCTGATAGCTATCGGCACGAAGGGTTTTAGTCAAAAGTATATTGCACCTGCTCGCAAACCGAAAAGGTTTGATATTCTGACCAGTCAAGTGAATCAAGAAAAGTTGAGCCCGCCACTTTTGCTCCAAACGTATGAGCCCCTGTTGTAACTTCCAGCGTTTCCTTTGTGAGTTCAATAACATCGTACAGGTAAACCCCGTCAAAATAGAATTGAATGGGTTCTATTGTGTGGTTTGTGATAATAAGCGTTGCAGTATTATTTTTTTCACATACGCGTTTTTCGCATGACGAAAAAATGGCAAGCGTCATCACAATAAAAGCAAACGGAATAATTTTTTTCATCTCACCAAAGTAGAAAATATTTTTTCTTAAAAGCAAAAACAATTATTCTTTTATTTCACCTATACCTTGTTTATCGGCAGCAGAAATTGGATTTATCCTTGCCAGTTCATTGTTCGGGAAATGCACATGATAATCTGTCCAGCCGCTGTCTCCGGCCACTCCACGCGGGTCGGGTTTATAATAATCAGTTGAAATTATTTGCGCGCCACTGGCAAAGGCAGCATTCATTCCAGAGTAATCACCAGTTCTGGCTTCATCTGTATTTTCATCGGAACGGGTTCTTACCATATAACCTGCTGCAACGGTTTGCTGAATCTCAGTTTCATCATTCACTGCACTATTCAAAAGTACAAAAGCTGTTTCAGGGTCTCCCGCATTTCTGAAAAGAAAAACAGCACGTCCTTCTAAAACAGGATGACCGGAAAGATAAGGTTCAACAGCCGGACCTTCCATTACAAAAATTACTTTTCCTCTTGCATTTCCCAACATAGGCCACGCATTATTTTCAGCAGCTTCACTAAGAGTAGAATATGTCCCTCTGAATTTATCGGGTGTAATAACGTTATCTAAATTTTCACCAAAAACAGATTTTATTTCGGCATCAAGCGCGTCAGCAGCAGCTGCATCAAAGGCTACAGGCTTAGTTAATATAAAACCGGAAAGTGTAACAGCATCTTCTTTTGATTCAATTTGAATAATAATAGGTAGGTGACGCGGGTGTGCATCAGACCAGCTTTTTATCGTTGTAAGCGCACTTTTAAATGTATAGTAATTGGTCATGTAATCAAAATCAGGAACGTGAAGTATTTTCATTCCTGGTCCTTTCAATTCAGTAATTCCGGTTGCAATGGGTTCGTTAATTAATCCATTGGCTCTGCGGTTATAAAATATCCCGCCATTGCCGGGGTCATTATAGATGTCAAGTTCAATTGCTCGCATCCCGTAATTGCTTAACTGTTCTTCTAAAGGAAGATGAGAATAATCCCACCCGTTAGGGTCATATTGCGATGGAAGCAATCCACTTATATTCTGAACAAAATTATACATAGGCTCATAGGTATGTTGGCGGTAACTGTTATGGCTGCCTATAACCTGTAGCTGGTTTATTTTTAAATAATCGGTTGTATCCCAGGGTGCAACTTCATTTGTAATAATTGACGGATCTTTTTTACAAGAAGAAATTGAGAAACTTAAAACAGCAAGAGTAAAGAACAGAGAGAAGATAGTAATGTGCCGCATAATTAAATTAAGTAATTAGATGTTAAATTTATCGAATTACTTAACAGTAGCGTAACAATTAGATAAAATCTGGCTTTAGAAAACAAAAAAGCCTCTGCAACTGCAAAGGCTTTTTGTTGACCTACTAGGGCTCGAACCTAGACTCTTCTGAACCAAAATCAGACGTGTTGCCAGTTACACCATAGGTCAGTTTCCCCGAAAAGGGAGTGCAAAAGTATAAAACAGAAAAGAAATACCAAATAATCCTACCTTCGCACCACAATAAATTTTAAAATCATTAGAAATGAAAAAACTTTTTCTCCTTGTTTCCGCCTCTTTATCAGCATTTGCCGGCTTTTCACAAATAGTTATTGAAGCCATAGATTTTCCTCAGGCAGGAGATTCTATTTATCAGGGAACTGATACGCTGATTCCGTTAAGCATTACTCCGGGGTTCGCAGGTGCAGACCAGACCTGGGATTTTTCACAATTACGCACAAGACAAGGTAGCACTATTCATTTTGCAGATCCTACTACCCTTCCAAGTGGAGGTTCATTCCCAAATTCATTTCTTGCTGTAGAACAGTTTGGCGGTTGGGGTTTTGCTGATAGCAGCAACGGTGTAGTTGAAATTACTGGCTTTTCAGGTGACTTTACCGGTTTAGGAGCTCCAATGGATATTCCTTTTCAGAACCCCCAAACTATTTTTGTTTTTCCGTCAACTTATTTAAGCAGCTACATCGATACAGCAATTATTGATGTTAGAATGGTAGCTCCTCCGGCTTTAGTTGCACAATCACCTATTCCAATTGATTCAATTCACTTTGTAAGAAGCTCTGAAATTACAAGCGAAATTGATGGCTGGGGAACTGTTATTACTCCTCTTCAAAGTTATTCAGCATTGCGCCAGCGCAACGTTGAGCATAACATTGACAGCATTTTTATTTATGCATCATTGTTGGGCGGATGGTCACTTCTTCCCGGACAACTAGTTGGAATTGAAAACCCGCGTATTTCAGATAACCACCGTTACAACTATATTATCAAAGAAATTGGTTACTATGCTGTAAGCCTTACAACTAATCTCAATGACAGTATTGACCGCGCAACCTTCCTCTCAGACCCGGCACAATGTTGTTTTGGAGCAGGTGTTGAAGAAGCCAACATTTCTGAGGCATTTACTGTTTATCCTAACCCTGCAAGCAGTGGCTTTTCTATTAAAATGGAAATAACCGAAAAACTTATTTACGCGGTATTTGATGTAACAGGCAAACAGGTTTTGACAGGAAGTGTAAACAGTACTTTAACTTTTGTAAATACTGCTGCACTTGCCGATGGATTATACATCTGTAAAATTTCTTCAGTTGACGGAAACCTAACCGGCTCAAAGAAGATAAGTATTTCAGGTAACTAGTTTATCATCGTTATGCTGAACTAGTTTCAGCATCTGGGCAATGTCTGGGGGACATTGAGGCAGCCTGTGCTGATGACAAGACCCTGAAACAAGTTCAGGGTGACGGGAGTGTAAGTTTGAATTTCACCTCAAAAGGATGAAAAATCTTTTTCTTTTTAGCGGTCTTGGTGCCGATCATCGGGTATTTCAATTTCTTGATCTCTCCGGGTTTAATGTAACCTATATCAAGTGGCTTGAGCCCCAGGCAAGCGAAAGCATGCAGCAATATGCAGCAAGACTCACAGCGCAGATTAATGTTGAAAGGCCGGTATTGGTGGGACTTTCCTTTGGTGGCATGATGGCAATGGAAGTTGCCAAGCATATAACAACCGAAAAAATAGTTCTGATTTCTTCGGCAAAAACACAAAAAGAAATTCCACCTTATTTTCGTTTAGCAGGAAAACTGAAGTTAAATAAAATTGTTGCTTTAAGAGTTGCTAAAAACCCCAATGCACTTGCCTACCGCATGATGGGTGCCGAAACCACATCCGAGAAAAATCTGATGAAAACTATTCTCACAGAAACTGACCCCGTATTTTTTAAATGGGCGATTGAGAAAGTGGTAACCTGGAATAACAAGGTGTTACACGATAATGTTGTTCATATTCACGGAACAAAAGATTTATTGTTGCCGCATCGTTTTGTAAAAGCTGATTTCAGTATTGAAAACGGAACACACCTCATGACCGTTCAACATGCAAAAGAAGTTTCGGAGATGATCAGGAGAATCGTCATTGCGAGCTAAGCGAAGCAATCCTACTATCAATAAAAAGATTGCTTCGGTCGTTCCTCCCTCGCAATGACGGGAATAATTAATTCCTCCCCGCAATAATTTTCCTACGCGTAATAACACTGTTTGAAAATACTGCCTCTGCAATATAAATCCCTTCGGTAAGATGACCGGTAAAAATTTTCAGATGTTCTTTGCTTACTAACACTAATCTTCCTGACATATCATACAGACGTACCTCTTCAATTTTATTTTTTTCTGAAGTAAAACTCACAAAATCATTTGCCGGATTAGGAAATACTTTAAGGTCCGAAGTTTTTTCATTTTCCTCAACACCGTTGAGATTGGTGATGTAAACATGAAAGGTTAGTGAGTCAAGTGTACTGTTTGGATTAATACCGCGGGGCCATACCACTACTACATTATCACCAATATTAAACGTGTTGTTGCTGATGCTGAATGTATAAGTTACGGGAATAGTAGCAGTATCACCGGGAGTAAATCCTCCAACCTGCCCAACTCCGAAAGACTGTGAAGTTCCCGGAGTCATGCTGTCAACAAAAAAGTCAAAATTGATGGTGCCTGAATACAAGCTGTTACCAACATTTCGCACCATAAAGCCAAAGGAGTATTGTCCGTTTGCATTCAGTGTATCGGGCAGGCCAACAACCTGTTCAATGGAAAATATTCCCATGAACTGTGCCTGTGCTTTGTTGCTGTATGCCGTGAGTATGGCTATTGTCGAGAAAAGTAAGATCGCCTTCTTCATAGTTCTGTTGTTTAATTTTTACCAAATATAGGCAGCATTATTTTATGTGTATACCTAAAATCTGTTTATTCTTACACTTCCACGTGCTTATTTTATTGCACTTTGCAGAATGTTAACTTTGCACAAAACCATAACAGCATGGCAAAAGAAAAAAACGACCAACCCAAGAAGAAACTATACAGCCGCCTGATTAATAAATACAGACTGGTTATCATGAACGTGGAGACGTTTGAAGAAAAAGCTTCGCTCACGCTCACACCCATGAATGTTATTACAGTATTCGGATCGGTGATTATTTTTCTGGTTACGCTCACCATTTATATTATTGCCTTTACACCCTTACGCGAATTTATTCCCGGCTATCCTGACGGAACAACACGCAAACAATATCATTTGAATGTAATGAAAGCCGATTCGTTGCAAAAGGAACTTGATCTGAAAAATGTTTACATCAATAACCTTCGCCAAATCTTACTTGGTCAGGTGCCTGTTGACAGCATAGGGATGAAACCCGATACCTCCTTAAAGAAGCAGGAGCTGAACATGAATATATCAGAAGAAGATTCTACGCTCAGGGCAGAAGTGGAGCAGGAGAGCCGCTACAATCTTTCGCCATCGCAACGCACAACTACAAGACAGGATGAAAGCATGAGCAGTGTTTTTTTCTTTTCGCCTTTAAAAGGTATGGTTTCAGAAAAATATAACCCCATTCAAAGCCATTTCGGGATTGATATTGTTTCGCCCAGCAACGAGCCTATTAAAGCAGCACTGGATGGAACTATTTTGTTCTCGAGCTGGACATCAGATACTGGCTATGTAATCGGTATTCAGCATGAGAATAATCTGGTTTCTATGTATAAGCACAACTCTGCTTTGCTGAAAAAAACAGGAGCGTATGTTAAAGCCGGTGAAGTAATTGCCATAGTAGGCAATACAGGCGAACTGAGCTCGGGGCCACATCTGCATTTTGAACTCTGGCACAACGGAAAGCCGGTGAATCCGCAGGAGTATATGGTGTTTTAATGTTGGTTTTATTGGTTCGCTATGGATTGAGAAATGTTTTTCGGGACACAAAATAATTTCTCAACCCCTCCGTTATTCAATCAACCAATCAATTAAATTTGTAACAGCGCTACCTTCACCATTTCTCACAAATCTATGTCAAACAAAAAAATATTCCGCCTGCTGGCTGCCGCAGCAGCATTGACTGTATTCATTGTTATATTTATTGGCTACAATGCCAAAACACGGGAGAATCAGCGCGTAAATCCTGAGTTCGCACCCTATATCTCTGCCTTCACTTCGGGGCTTATCTCCTCCGAGTCCTCCATCATCGTTCGCCTTGCCAGCGACTATGAGCAAGCCGGTGCCCCCGGTGATGAGGTAAGCGAAGACCTCTTCGATTTCTCACCCGGCATCAGTGGCAAAACCTATTGGGACGATAAACGCACCCTGCGTTTCAAACCCGATGCTCCTTTGCCTTCCGGTGTTGATTTTACCGCCAGCTTTTACATCTCCAAACTGTTGCAGATGCCTCAGGGCCTCGAAACCTTTGAGTTTTACTTCACCGTTATTGAACAAAGTGCGGGCTATTACCGCGATGGCTTTAAGCCCCTGAATAATGCCGACCTCCGTTGGTATAAAGCCTATGGTTTTATGTCCACTTCCGATGTAAGCGATAATGAAAGTTTCGAGAAAATACTTTCGGCCAAGCAGAACGGTAAAAACCTTTCCATCAAATGGACCCATAATGCCGACCGCAAAAAGCACGACTTTGTTATCGACAGCATTGAGCGCACCGAAAACGAGCAGAAGATTATCATCACCTGGGATGGCTCTGCTATGAACATCAAAGGCAAAGGCACTGATACCCTTACCATTCCCGGCCTGAAAGATTTCCGTTTTGTAGAACATTATGTAGAACAGAATGGCGAACAATACCTGCGCCTTCTCTTTTCCGACCCGCTTTTGTCAACACAGAACTTAGACGGTCTAATCCGTTTCTCTGATGATAGTCCTTTGCGCTTTATTATTGAAGATAACGAAGTGCGTGTTTATCCTGCCTCCCGTTTGCGCGGTGTTAAAAACCTGATCATCGAGCCCGGAATCAGGAACAGTGCCGATTATAAAACATTGGTAAAAGATATTATTGAACTGCGTTTTGAAGAACTGAAACCCGCTGTGCGCTTGTTAGGGGAAGGTGTTATACTTCCCAATTCAAACGGTTTGATTTTTCCGTTTGAAGCAGTAAACCTCAGTGCTGTAGATGTAAAAGTTATCCGCATCTACGAAAATAACATTGCACAATTTCTGCAGGTAAATGGCCTTGACGGTACCAACCAGTTGAAACGTGTTGGCCGCACCGTCTTCAAAAAGAAAGTAGATTTAAAAACACTAAACAAAACCGACTACGGAAAATGGAATGCCTTTTCACTTGACCTTGCCGAGCTGATAGAAGCAGAGCCGGGTGCTATCTATAAAATAGAACTGGGTTTCAGAAAGGAATACTCACTCTACACCTGCGAAGGCGATGAGAAAGTGAATAAGGAGCTGCAACCTCTGGAAGAAGAAGACAGCGAAGAGGAAGATGATTATGCCGGTGATTATTATTACGATGATTACTATTATAATGACTACTACGAAGACGAGTATTATTATGAAGACGATTACAGCGGTGACTATGCCTACAATCAACGCGATAACCCCTGCAATGATGCTTACTACAGCAGCAGCAGAAAAGTAAGCCGCAACATCCTGGCTTCCGATTTAGGAATAATTGCCAAAGCCGGTTCTGCAAAAACAATGAGCTTTGCCATTACGGATTTGCGCACCGCTAATCCGCTTCCGGGCATTACGCTGGAGGTGTACGATTTTCAGCAACAACTCATCACCTCCGTAAAAACCAACAACAACGGTACTGCCGATGTGGAAGTTGCCCGCAAACCTTTTCTGCTCATCGCGAAAAATGGCCGTCAGCGCGGCTACCTGAAACTGGATGACGGCTCTTCACTTTCACTCAGCAAGTTTGATATTTCGGGTCAGCCTGTGCAGAAAGGCCTGAAAGGATTTATCTACGGGGAACGCGGTGTGTGGCGCCCCGGTGATTCATTATACTTGGTGTTCATCCTCGAAGACAAAGAGAAAACCTTGCCTGCTAATCACCCTGTAACATTGGATTTAATCAACCCGCAGGGACAGATTGTTAAGCGCCTCACCCAATCAACGGGCTTGAATGGTATTTACAACCTCAGTACAGCAACGGATAACAATGCACCCACGGGAACATGGACTGCCAATGTGCGTGTGGGCGGTGCCTTGTTCAGTAAGAACCTGCGTGTGGAAGCCATCAAGCCTAACCGCTTAAAACTGAAACTGGATTTTGGCACGGAAATGCTTTCGGTGGATAAACCCGATCAGGAAGGGTTGCTTTCGGTGAAGTGGCTGCATGGGGCAACAGCACGCAATCTCCGTGCTTCGGTTGCCGTTACGCTTACCGAGACTTCCACCTCCTTTGAGAAATTTAAAGAGTATGTTTTCACCGACCCCGTGAAAAGTTTCTCTTCTGAAGAGCAAATCATCTTTGATGCAAAGATTAACGAGAAAGGTGAAGCGAAAATAAAACCGGCACTCACGGTGCATGATGCCGCTCCCGGAATGCTGAAAGCAAGCTTCGTAAACCGTGTGTTTGAAGAAGGCGGTGATTTCAGCATCGACCGCTTTACTATTCCTTACTCACCCTATGAATGTTACGTTGGCGTGAAAGTTCCTGAAGGTGATAAGTTTCGCAACATGTTGTTAGTTGATTCAACTCACATGGTGAATGTTGTTTCTCTTTCTCCCGAAGGAAAAGCCTTGGCTAACCGCAAGGTGCAGATAGAAATCTACAAAGTGCAATGGAGCTGGTGGTGGGAGAGTGCCAACTACTATGGCTATTATGCAGGTAATTATAACAACAAACTCTTTTACCGCGATACTATCACTACTGATGCATCAGGAAAAGGGAACTACAACTTCAAAATTGATTATCCCGAGTGGGGTAGGTTCATGATCCGTATCACGGATTTGAAAGGAGGACACAGTTCCGGTAATGCCATCTACCTTGACTGGCCGGGTTGGGCAAGCCGCTCGTATGACGATAATTCAGGCGCGAATATTCTTTCTTTTTCTTGTGATAAAAACAAATACAACGTGGGTGAACTGGCTACGCTTACTATTCCCACAGGTGCAGAGGGCAGGGCATTGGTTAGCATTGAGTCGGGCAAGAAAGTAGTGCAGATGAGTTGGGTGGAAGCGAAGAAAGGTGAGACTACATTTCAGTTTAAGATCACTCCGGAAATGGCTCCTAACGTGTATGCGCATGTAACCTTGTTGCAACCGCACTCACAAACTGCCAATGATTTGCCGATACGTATGTATGGTGTTATACCTATTTTTGTAGAAGACCCGAACACCAAACTGTACCCTGAAATGAGCATGCCGGAAGTGCTTGCACCGGAACAGGATGTTACTATTAAAGTAAAAGAGAAGAACGGCAAGGCCATGACTTATACTATTGCCGTTGTGGACGAAGGTTTATTAGACCTTACCCGTTTTAAAACACCTGACCCATGGAGCTCTTTCTACGCGCGTGAAGCCCTTGGCGTAAGGACGTGGGATATGTATGATCTGGTGCTGGGCGCTTATGGAGGGAAGATAGAACAGGCATTTGCCATCGGTGGTGACGAAGGCATAAACGGTAAAGGAAAGAACACGGCCAACCGTTTCAAGCCAGTGGTTAAATTCCTCGGACCTTTTAAATTAGAGAAAGGCAAATCGGCTTCGCACACCTACAAAATGCCAAACTATGTTGGCTCGGTGCGCACCATGATCATTGCCGGGCAGGATGGTGCCTACGGATCACAAGAGAAAACAACACCCGTGCGTAAACCAGTGATGGTGCTGGCTACCTTGCCGCGCGTTGTTGGTCCGGGTGAGTCGGTAAAACTTCCGGTTACGGTTTTCGCTATGGAGAAAAACATTAAGAATGTGAAGGTGGAAGTTAGCGTGAATGGTAAGTTCATTGTTAACGGAAGCAAGACACAAACAGTAACCTTTGCTGAACCCGGTGATGAGGTGATCATGTTTGACCTGGACGTTGTTAAAACAGTTGGTGTGGGCAAAGTAAAAGTAGTTGCCACCAGCGGAAACGAACGTGCGGAATACAACATTGAGATTGAAGTGCGCAACCCGAATCCAAAACAGGTGGATTATGTGGAAGCCGCTGTTGAAGCCGGAAAAACATGGGAAAGCGCGTATGCACTTCCCGGTGTGGATGGCACGAACAAAGGCACCATTGAGTTCTCTAACATGCCTCCGCTTGACCTTGGCAGAAGGTTGCAGGATTTAATTGGATATCCGCATGGTTGTGTGGAGCAAACTACTTCAGCGGTATTCCCGCAGTTATTTCTTTCAGATGTGATGGAACTGGATAACAGAATGAAACCTAAGATTGAGGAAAACATAAAAGCAGCAATCCACCGCCTGAGAAGTTTCCAATATTCCGATGGTGGATTAAGCTACTGGCCTAATGGTAACGAGTCCAGCGACTGGGGAACTTCGTATGCCGGACACTTTCTTCTGGAAGCAGAAGCAAAAGGTTATTCATGGCCCGAAGGAATGAAAGCTAAATGGAAAAGTTACCAAAGCAAAATTGCACGGAACTGGTCGCCCGTTACCGATTCACGTTCTGCTTATTATTACCGCTATGACGACAATGTGCAGGCTTACCGTCTTTATACATTGGCGCTTGCAAAAGCTCCTGAACTTTCGGCCATGAATCGTTTGCGCGAACGTCCTGCACTTTCGCAACAGGCACGCTGGAGATTAGCTGCTGCTTATATTCTTGCCGGTCAACCTGAAGTGGCAACACAATTGGTGAAAGACCTGAATATCTATGTTCCCGACTACAACGAGATGGCTTATTCGTATGGAAGCGGCACCCGCGATGAAGCAATGATTTTAGAAACGATGGTGTTATTAAACCGCAGGAACGAAGCCATTCCGCTGATGAAAAAAATCTCTGCTGCATTGTCGGCACAGCGCTGGATGTCCACACAGGAAACAGCATACTGCCTGATTGCGATGAGCAAATTCGCAGGAACAAACGGAACATCATCACAGATGAAATACCAATATGTCCTGAACGGAACTTCTTCTGAAACTATCACTACCAAACTTCCTGTTTCGCAGGTTGACATGAAGGTGAAAGGAGATGCCGGAGGAAAACTGAAAGTTATTAATCAGAGTGATGGTATCTTATATGTGCGCATGACACTGGAAGGAATTCCTGCAGCCGGCAATGAAACATCAGCAGAGAATAACCTGAAGATGAACATCACCTACAAAAAAATGAATGGCGAAGTGCTTGACATAAGCCGCCTTGAACAGGGCACAGATTTTATGGCGGAAGTGAGTATCACTAATCCGTCTATAACATCGTACTACCAGAACATGGCTTTGTCGCAGGTATTCCCTTCAGGTTGGGAAATTCACAACACCAGAATGGATGAAGCAGAGAATGTCAATCTCAAAGGCACTAATACTCCTACTTATCAGGACATTCGTGACGACAGGGTTTACACCTATTTCAATGTGAACAGGGAAACAGTGGTAACGTATCGTGTGTTGCTCAACGCTGCCTACCTTGGTGAGTTCTATCTTCCTGCACAAAGCTGTGAAGCGATGTATGATGGTCATATCAATGCACGAAAGGCAGGGAAATGGGTGAAAGTGGTTAGGGCAGGAGAGCCGTTGTGAAACGCCTCAAAAAATATCATTGGTATTTTCTCGCTCTGATTCTGCTGCTCGGAATCTGGTATTGGTTTTCTCTACCCGAAAAACTATTTGAGACTCCAACCTGCACGGTTATCAATGACCGCGAAGGAAACCTGCTCGGAGCAAAAATTGCCGATGACGGTCAGTGGCGTTTTCCGCACAATGATTCTGTTCCTGAGAAATTCAGCGTGTGCCTTGTTGAGTTTGAAGACAAACATTTTTACAAGCACCCGGGTATTAATCCTTTTTCGATGTTGCGTGCGGCATGGCAAAACATTACTACCCTGCACCGAGTAAGCGGTGGGAGCACACTTACCATGCAGGTGATACGGATTTCGCGTCCCGCAGGCTCACGGAATATTTTCCGAAAGTTGATTGAAATGATTTCGGCAACGCGCATAGAACTCGCCTATTCTAAAAAGGAGATACTTTCGTTCTATGCTTCCAATGCACCTTTCGGTGGAAATGTAGTTGGTCTTGATGCTGCATCGTGGAGGTATTTCGGAAGAAATGCAACAGAACTTTCGTGGGCAGAAGCTGCTATGCTTGCTGTTTTACCTAATGCACCTTCATTGATTTATCCTGGAAAGAATCATGATAAGCTGTTGCAGAAAAGAAACCGTTTACTGAAAAGATTGCACGAGAAAAATATCATTGATAAAACCACTTATGAACTCTCCTGCGAAGAACCGTTGCCCGAAAAGCCCCTGGATATTCCGCAAAGAGCGCCTCATCTGCTCACAAGATTCTTCAAACAGGGTAAAGGGAAGAAAAGTAAAACAACCATTGATGGTAATTTACAACAACGTGTTTCTGAAAAAGTGAACAATCATTATTTACAATTAAAACACAATGAGATTTACAATGCTGCAGTGTTGGTTATTGAAGTAGAAACAGGCAATGTTTTAGCCTATGTCGGCAACACCGATTGTGATGCAGAACATAATAATCAGGTTGATGTAGTTTCCGCTCCACGCAGCACGGGCAGCGTGATGAAACCCTTGTTGTTTGCATCCATGCTGAATGACGGAGAAATCCTTCCCGGCACTTTGATAGCCGATATTCCAACTCAGATTGCAGGTTACTCGCCAAAGAATTTTAGCCTCACTTATGAAGGAGCAGTTCCTGCAAAACAGGCGCTGGCAAAATCATTGAATATCCCTGCTGTTCGCATGTTGCGTGAACACGGTGTTGAAAAATTTCATTACCAGTTACAGAAGCTTGGAATGACAACATTGACAAAAGATGCACGGCATTATGGCCTCTCCATTATTCTGGGAGGTGCTGAAGCAACACTTTGGGAACTGACAGGAATTTATGCATCTCTTTCGCGCACACTAAATCATTATCCGGTTTTTCGAGGTGATGAATTCAGAAACTTGACTCTTGCCATCGATACTACAAAAAAAAGAGAGAGAAGAGAAAACTCTCCCATTAGTTCTGGAGCAATTTACCTCACTTACCAAGCTATGGCAGAAGTGAATCGTCCTGACATTGAAGCAGGCTGGAAAACATTTGCGTCTTCCGGTTTTATTGCCTGGAAAACGGGAACAAGTTTTGGTTTTCGTGATGGTTGGGCAATAGGTACAACGCCTGAGTATGTTGTAGGGGTTTGGGTTGGAAATGCAGATGGAGAAGGTCGTCCGGGCTTGACAGGGATAGGCGCTGCAGCACCTTTAATGTTTGATGTTTTCAGTTTGTTACCGTCAGGACAAAATTTTCTTCCGCCTTATGATGATTTGGAAAAGGTTGCAGTGTGTCATCAAAGCGGACATCGAGCTGGATCATATTGTGAAGAAATTGATTCAGTCAGAGTTCCTGTCTCAGGTTTGAAAACAGAACCTTGCCCGTATCATCGTTTGGTTCATTTAGATAAAAATAAACATGAGCGAGTGAACAGCAGTTGCTACGCAACCAACGAAATGATTCATGCAAACTGGTTTGTGTTGCCGCCCGCTATGGAATGGTATTATAAATCAAAAAATCCTTCTTACAAAACATTGCCACCAATGCGTTCCGGCTGCACCGATGAGAATCAGGTTAAAAATATGGAGCTCATTTATCCGCACGAAAACATTATTGTTTATGTACCTGTAAAACTTGACGGAACAAGAAGTGAAGTTGTGTTTGAAGCTGCTCATCGCAGAAGTTCAGCAACAATTTTCTGGCATCTGGATAACACATTTGTTGCGCAGACAAAAAACATTCACCAGATTGGTTTAAATCCTGAAGAAGGAAAACACCTGCTCACACTGGTTGATGAGAATGGAGAAACGATTTATAAAACTTTTGAGATAGTGACGAAATAAGTGCAGGTCAATTCATTTTAAATGCTGCCTTATTTCCCATTATACGGCTGAAAAGTTGCTTCAACGCTTTCTTTATTTCAAGCTCTTTTTCTCCGCGATTATTTTCCAGAAACAAATTGCCATCAGGCTGCTTTTTGATTATGATATAAAACGGAACAGCCTTTGAAACAGAAGTAGCGTCTTCGTTTCCGGTAGTGCCAAACTTTAGATTAACAAAGCGTAATTCATCACCCACTTTCTCAATCGAATAAAAATTATTACTGAACCATTTCAAGCGGTCAACTTCATAGGTGTTTTTTATTTCTTCCAATAATTCTTCGTGCCTGTAGTAAAAAGCATAGTCAATATTTTTGTCTTTATCAAGCAGAGAATAATAGCCGATGTAATACCCTGAATCTACTTCGGCAACGTTGTACCACAACAAAATATTAAGCGGAGTTACACCCGTCATGCAGTGTTCAGTTTTAATTCCTTTTTCTTCCAGTGAATTTGAAAACACATGACTTGCATAGCCTTTATTCACTAATGAAAGCAACATATAAGCACTGGTGAAAATCAATCCGAAATTATTCCACTTTCTGCGTTTGGAATTTTCATGATTTATAAAAAGACAAGCAATAACACAAATCATCAGAGGAACTGTGTAAACAAAATCAATAATGAAAATATTATTAATGCCAGCTCGGTAATCGCTGAAAGGAAGAAACAACTGCGTTCCGTAAGTGGTGAATGTGTCAAGTATAGGATGAGTAACAATGCTCCAGAAAAAAAGAAGGGTCCAGCCTTTGAATCCGATTTTGTCTTTGTAGAGTTTGTTAATCAGCCAACCTAAAACAGGTGCAATCACAACTGCAAAAATCAGTGAATGCGAAATTCCGCGATGCAATGTTATTTCTTTGAGAGCGCTACCCATGGTAAAGAAAACATCCAGATCGGGAATTGTTCCTGCAATGCCTCCCCAGAGAATAGCTTTGTTTCCTGCTTTTTTCCCTAGCACAGCTTCACCTACTGCAGCGCCAAGTACAAATTGTGTTAATGAATCCATAATTAGTTTTTATTTTTCCAAAGCTCTCTCAGTTTGGCATATTTCAGAAATACAGCATAACCAGAAATCATAGCAATTACAAAGCCGTAAAATCCATCTAGGAAACCAAGCTTGAGAAAATAATGTTTGGTAAACTTTACCTGTAATGCATTGCTAAGAACTAAGAAATTTACTTTCTCGCCTTTTTCAAAACGTGCTTTTGCGGCAATTGTTGAAAAATAATCTACCTGTCTCACATGCTCATCAATGCTGTAAAAGCTGTAATGCAGAATATCTCCTGCCAGCCGTGAAGTTGCTTTATCACCTTCAAATAATTCATATTTATCGTGGGGATTGGTTCCTCTCCATTCGCCTTTCCGGCTATCCCACAAACGCAGTTTTTTATCAGGGTACCAGCCACTGTGTTTTATCCATTGCCCGCAATAATTGGTCATGCGGTTGATGTAATAACCATCTTGTGTCCAGTTTTTTTTCACTTCAAGAATTGATTTTTTCAATTCTTCAGACAACGCTTCATCTGCATCAAGCGATAAAATATGTGGGAATTGCGCATAAGTGATGGCGCGATTTTTTTGTTGAATATGTCCATCAAATTTGTGCTGAAAAAAGCGCACACCTTTTTGTTTGCAGATCTCTTCTGTTTTATCGGTTGAAAACGAATCAAGCACAACAATATCATCTGCAATTTCTTTAAGCGAATCTAAACAACGTCCAATGTTGCGTTCTTCGTTATAAGTAATAATGACTGCAGAAAGTTTGTGCATTTTTAGTAGCGCGGTTTGAAATCCATTCGCTGTTCTGTTACACCCATATTGGAAGTAGAACGCGAAAGTAATTTTCCATTAATGTCGCGTATTTCGCATGCCATGTTAATTATTCTTCTTCCCTGGCGAATCACTTGTGATTTTGCAACTACCTTGCTTCCTAGTTTAACATTTCCCAGAAAATCAACCGATAAATTTACAGACACAAAATGAAATTCTTTGTCTAAAGCTGCTACTGTCATTCCAATCACTTCGTCCATAATTGCAGAATGCATACCCCCGTGCAGGTATCCTCCGGGATTGGTCATTTGTTCGGTAACCTCAAATTCAACAGTCATTGAATCATCGTTTACCTCGCGAACAATTCCTCCAAGCCATTTTGAAAGTGGCGGTGCCATTTCGGGCGGCTTTTTCCCGATGATGGTTTTAAAATATGCTTTATAAAGATTGTCGATCATTGCTAAATTTGCCTTTTGAAAGGCGAAAATTAAAGAAATAAAAATTGGGAAAAGAAAAAATCAAATTCCGTGATGCGAATATTGCTTTTAAGCTTTCGGGGAAGGGAAATACGCTTGTTCTGTTGCATGGTTTTTTAGAATCAACTCTAATCTGGAACGGTTTTGTTTCGGTTTTAGAAAAACATTTTCAGGTCGTTTGTATTGACCTTCCGGGACATGGTGAAAGTGATTGTATCGGTTATGTTCACGAAATGGAAATGAATGCGGAAGTGGTTTTTACCGTTCTCAAACACTTGCAAATAAAAACCTGCGTGATGGCAGGGCATTCCATGGGTGGTTATGTTACGCTCGCATTTGCAGAAAAATATTCTGAATTTCTGCAAGGAGTTTGTCTGTTTCATTCCACCGCTTTGCCTGACTCAGAAGAGAAAAGGCGTGATCGCGATAGAACTATAAACCTTGTGAAAAAAGATGCAATGACTTTTATCCGAGCTGTAATTCCCAATCTTTTTGCTCCTGTAAACAAAGAAAAGTATAAAGCCGAAATAGATGAATTAATTGCACGTGCATCACAAATGCCCACACAAGGAATTATTGCTACTTTGGAAGGAATGAAAATCCGTAAAGACAGAACTTCTGTTTTAAAAAAGATTAATGTTCCTGTTTTGATTATTGCAGGAAAACAGGATACTGCCGTAACTTTTGAGAGTTTGCTTCCGCAACTTGCTTTGCCTAAACATTGCGAATCATTGATTCTGGATAATGTAGGACATACAGGTTTTATTGAAGCGAATGAACAAACCTTGAATGTGTTGTTTAACTTTGCAAAATCATGTCTGAAGAACTAACTATCCTTAAAAGCGCTACCAGAGAAGAGCAATATAAAAACCTCTTGCCTCAAATTGAAGCTCTAATTTCGGGAGAAAAAGATTTGATTGCCAACCTTGCAAACATTTCTGCAGCTTTAAAACAAAGTTTTGATTTTCTGTGGGTAGGTTTTTACCTCGTTAAAGAAAACGAGTTGGTTTTAGGTCCTTTTCAGGGGCCGATTGCCTGCACGCGTATTTCCTTTGGAAAAGGTGTATGCGGAACAAGTTGGAAAGAAATGAAAACTATAGTGGTGGAAGATGTAGATAAATTTCCAGGGCATATTGCCTGCAGCAGCGATTCTAAATCTGAAATTGTAGTTCCTGTTTTTAAAAATGGAGTGGTTGAAATGGTGCTGGATGTAGATAGCTCTCATGTCGCTTGCTTCAATCATACTGATGAGTTATGGCTAACAAAAATTTGCCGCCTGGTTGAAGCCAAACTCAGCTAAAAGAACTCACAACTTTTCTGCTTTACAATCGTAAGAGTTTCTGCTTTTAAAAATTGACATTAAAAATTACTTAATTTTAGTTACTATTTTCACTCCAATTCATTATTTTTGCACTGAAAATCAGGTTATTGATGTTTAGAGGGTTACTATCATTTTTGGTTGTTTTAAGTATTTCAGTTTCGGCTTCCGCCCAATACATGATGGAAGCCAAGCAACCTGATTATAACTCATTTTCAAAACCTGCGGAACAAAAATTAACAGCAGAAGCCAAAGATTTAATTCCTTTGGAATGCCGCAATCACCCAGAATACGCCAAAAATCCTTATAACGCCCCTTGTGAAAATTGCACCGAACTTATTGACCGGAGAAAAGTTGATGAACGTTATTTTGTAGAAAACGGAACAAGAGGTCAAACCTTTTATGTTCAGAAATCATATGGCCCCCTGCACGTTCCAGATAGTTCAGGAAATCTTGTAAGTCTTGATGCCCGCTTATCTTCTTCTGCTCCCGGAATTTTTACTGCAGAAAATCAGCAGTTTCCCGTAAAAATTGATGCCGTAAATCATTTTGCTTCTATCAAAACTCCGGGACACGAATTCAGGTTCAATACAGCTCTTGAATTAATTCACAAAGACCTTGAAGGAAACCTGACTTCGCTTGGCCAAGCCAGCTGGACAAATTATTTAGCTGGTGACGATGGTATAAAAGTACTTGATGTCTGGCCTGGAATTGACATGACTATTCAGGCCTTGATGGGGCAGGTTAAAACAAATTTTATTGTCAAAGAAAGGCTACCATTTGCTGCAGGTTGGCTTATTGTGAAAGACAAACTGGAATATGCCGATAATTTGAGAGTGAACTGGACGCTTGCAACACAAACAGGCGAAAATCTTTATGAAGGGAATGCCTCTTTTTATGACCCTGCAGGACAGGAGTATTACACAATTGATCGTGCTTTTATGCGTGATGCCTCTACATCAGATGAGCCCTTTTTTCTGAGTTATCAATTAAGTGATGAAAAGGAATTTTCAATTTTTGTTCCGGTAAACTGGCTTAATGAAAACAGCCGTATTTACCCTGTAACCATCGATCCTTTAGTTTCAGCTTCAAATACACTTCCTCTTGCTTCTATTGCGGGATCAGGAGATGGGTCAGGAGGAGGCTTCGTAAATGGATGTCCATATTCGGTAATTGTTGCTGTTCCGCCAAACTGTACTGTAACGGATGCTCAAATATCATTTAATTACAATGCATTGGGAGGTTGTGTAAGAAACGAAGGGGCATTGGACTTTTCACTCGGAGCTTGTCGTAGTCCAAATTTACCCGGATTTTTCTGGTTCTGTAATAATCCAACTGCTGGAGCCTGTAACGGAACAAATATTTCTATTTTTTCAGATATAAATACCTGTATTCCTAATCCTCAATGCGCATCCTATAATCTAAACTTTGGGATGAAATTTTATCGCACTAATCCGTTGGGTGGAAGTAGCTGCAATAACCTTTGTATAGCTGCAGGAAGTCCATGGACTGTAACCGTAATTGGTAAGACAGTTGAAATACCTTCAATAACAGGAGCTCAGACAATTTGTGTTGGTAACAGTGCAAACATTACCGCAAGTGGAAATTTTGGTGTTCCTCCTTATACCTACGCATGGAATAACGGAATGACCGGAACAACAATTTCTGTTACTCCTGCAACAACAACAACGTATACAGCAACTATTACAGACGCCTGCGGTCAAACTGCCACGGCTAGTTCAACTGTAACTGTCACCCAAAATGTTAATCCCGGCTTTACGATTACCCCAAATCCTGTTTGTGCAGGTCAGCCTGTTGCGATAGTTGGTTTAGGAGCAGGGCCTTCCAGTAGTTTTGATTGGTTATTTCCAAGTTCCACAACTCCTACACTGAACAATAACAAAACACCAACGGTTACTTACAATTCCGCAGGAACTTTCAACATCACGCTTAATTATGCACAGGGGGCATGCATTTTCCCTCTGGTTCAACCCATAACAGTAACACCAAACGGAGGTGCACCTTCTGTAACAGTTGCAGCAAATCCAGCAGGAGCGATTTGTTCAGGAACCAGTGTAACATTTACAGCTACACCAACCAATGGGGGTGGAGCGCCAACATATCAATGGCAGGTGAATGGTGTAAACGCAGGAGCAGGAGGAGCAACATTTACAACTACAACTTTAAATAATGGTGATGCGGTAACCGTAATTATGACTTCCAGTTCAAGTTGTGTTTCACCTTCCACAGGAACTTCCACAGCAATTGTAATGGTTGTAAACCCTACAATAGTTCCTTCAGTAAGTATTACTGCAAATCCTTCAGGAGCAATTTGTGCAGGTGCAAGTGTAACATTTACAGCAACACCAACTAATGGTGGTGCAGGGCCAACATATCAATGGACCGTTAACGGAACCAATGCCGGAACAGGAGCCACTTTTACATCAACAACATTGAATAATGGAGATGTTGTTAACGTAACCTTGACATCAAACGCAACCTGTGTTTCACCTGCAACAGCTGTATCAAACAATATTACAATGACGGTGAATCCAGTCATCATTCCATCGGTTACCATTGTTGCAAATCCCAATACACCAATTTGTCCCGGAACAAGTGTTACGTTTACGGCAACACCAACCAATGGAGGAGCAGGGCCAACATATCAATGGCAAGTGAACGGAACGAATTCCGGAACAGGAGCCACTTTTACTTCAACTGCATTAAACAATGGAGATGTGGTTCATGTAATTATGACTTCCAATGCAAACTGTGTTTCACCCACAACAGCTACTTCCAACAACATTACCATGACGGTTTCGCCTGCACCGGTTCCTTCAGTGAGCATTTCGGCAAATCCGGCAGGACCTATTTGTGCAGGAACCAGCGTAACATTTACAGCAGCTCAAACTAACGGAGGTGCAGGACCAACTTATCAATGGCAGGTAAACGGAGTCAATGCGGGAACAGGAGCTACTTTCACTTCATCAGCGTTGAATAATAATGATGCTGTTACAGTGATTATGACTTCAAATGCTACCTGTGCATCACCATCAACAGCTACTTCAAATACAATAACAATCTCTGTTACTACAAATCTTATTCCCTCGGTTAGCATTGCAGCAAATCCTGCAGGACTAATTTGCGCAGGAACAAGCGTAACATTTACAGCAACTCCTACCAATGGAGGTAATGCTCCAACTTATCAATGGACTGTTAACGGAGCTAATTCAGGAACCGGTTCTACATTTACTTCTGCAACTTTGAATACTGCCGATGTTATTTCAGTGGTAATGACTTCGAATGCAACCTGCGTATCTACTCCAACAGCAAACTCCAATAATATTAACATGTTGGTTTTGCCGATTGTTGCTCCTACAGTTACTATTGCGGCAAACCCGGCAGGAGCAATATGTGCCGGTACAAGTGTTACGTTTACAGCAACTCCAACAAATGGAGGTGTGCCAACCTATCAATGGCAGGTAAATGGAGCTAATTCCGGAACAGGAGCCACATTCACTTCAACTACATTAAATAACGGTGATAACGTAACTGTAGTTATGACTTCCACTGCAGCCTGTGTTTCTCCTGGCACAGCCACATCAACTGCAATTACCATGTCGGTTACGCCAACAGTTACGCCTTCTGTAACAGTTGCGGTAGTTCCAACAGGACAAATCTGCTTAGGAACCAGCGTAACATTTACTGCAACACCAACTAACGGGGGTGGTGCGCCAAGTTATCAATGGCAGGTAAATGGAACTAATTCAGGAACGGGAACAACTTTTACCTCTGCTGCTCTTAATGATAATGATGTTGTTACCGTTACCATGACTTCCAATGCTAACTGCGCATCACCGCCAACTGCTTCTTCAACTGCAATTACAATGGATGTCAGCACAACTGTAGTGCCTTCCATTTCAATTGCTGCTGCTCCTTCAAACAGTATTTGCAGCGGAACCAATGTTACGCTTACACCAACTACCAGCGGAGCAGGAAATGCACCCACTTATCAGTGGACAGTGAATGGAGTGAATGCCGGAACAAACTCTACTTTTTCTTCTTCAACGCTAAATGATAATGATGTAATTGAAGTGGTAATGACTTCTTCAAGTAGTTGTGCAAATCCGCAAACAGCAACATCCAATCAGGTAACTATGAATGTTACTCAGGTTGTTACTCCTTCCGTTACTATTGCTGATTCGCCAAACGGAACACAATGTGCCGGTACAAGCATAACAATAACACCAACTCCTGTAAACGAAGGTAATAACCCGGTTTACGAATGGTTTATCAATGGAGTAAGTTCAGGAAATACAGCTTTGTTAACCTCTTCTTCTTTCAATGACGGAGATGTTATTTCTGTTACCTTAACATCTGATGCAGCATGCGCAAACCCGACTACAGCTGCATCAAACTCAATTACCATTTCAATTGATCAGGTTTTGAATCCATCTGTTTCAGTTGCTGCTGTGCCGTCAGGAACAATTTGTGCCGGAACACAGGTTGATTTTACAGCAACACCAACCGATGCAGGAATAAATCCTACGTATCAATGGACTGTAAACGGAGCAAATTCCGGAACAGGAAATACATTTAATTCAACTACTTTAAATGATGGTGATATAGTTGCTGTAACACTCACATCCTCATCGGCCTGTGCAAGTCCTAACACAGTAACTTCTACACCAATAACAATGGATGTAAACACTTACGTAACACCAAGTGTAACTATCGTTGCATCACCTTCAGGGCCCGTTTGCACAGGTGCAACAGTTACATTTACTGCAAGTGGAACAAACGGAGGAAGCGCAGCTGCTTATCAATGGCAGATAAACGGAGCTAATGTTGGAAGCGGTGGAACAATTTTTTCTTCCAATTCATTAAATGAAGCGGATGTTGTTACTGTTGTATTAACTTCCAGCGAGCCCTGCACAAATGGGAATCCTGCTACATCAAATCAGATTGTTATTACACTTGCACAGCCAATAGTAGTTGTTACTTCAAATGACACAACGGTTTGTTCAAGTTCGCCTATTTCACTTAATGCGCAGGCTACCGGTGGTGACGGTATTTATAGTTACTCATGGGATAATGGTGCAGGCAATGGCAGTACGGTAAATGTTAATCCTTCGCAAACAACAACCTATTCGGTAACGGTAAGTGATCAGTGTGGCTCAACACCTGCAAGCGATGATGTTACCGTTACGGTAAACCAACCTGTAGCAAGTTTTGGATTTACACCAGAGAAGCCCGACATGTATGATTCGCAAGTGCGCTTTGAAAATCAGTCGCAGGGCGGAGTTGATTATTTATGGGATTTTGGTGACGGAACAACCAGCACTGATATGAATCCTGTTCACAATTTTGGTTCGCCCGGTGATTATGAAGTAACCCTAACCGTTACCTCATCTGGTGGTTGTATTGAAACTACTACTTACATAATAACGGTTGAAGATATAATGGCTTTCTGGGTACCAAGTGCATTTACTCCAAATGGTGATGGATTAAACGACACTTTCTTTATGAATGGAACAATGGATCATCCTTATGTGATGCGTATTTATAATCGTCTCGGTTCAGAAATTTATTTCACTGACAACTCAATTCCATGGAATGGTGGAATATTTAATGTTGGTGAAGTAGTTCCCAACGGAGTGTATGTTTACGAAATTGACCTTGACGACTCTGACTTCAAAGGAAAAACTTTGGTAGGAAGAGTTAACGTTATCAGAGACGGCAGGTAATTATTCTGAATTAATTACCTCTATTTTTTTACGAATTTAGAAATCACATTCTTGTGATTGTTTATCATCTTCAGGTAATAAATTCCTGATGAAAAAGTATCAACTAAAATGGAGGAGGCGTTTTTATAGTCTTCATTCTGATAAACTATTTTCCCAGTCAGGTCATAAATAAGCAGTTGGGATTTTCCTGTTAAACTACTTTGCAGTGTTAATGTATTTTCAACAGGGTTGGGGAAAACTAAAACTTCTTGTAAAGTGTTTTCCTGCACAGAAGTTGAGGTAGTGCATTTAGGATGATTATTAAAAAACCGGAGAATTTCAGAGTTCGCGCTGATGTCTTGTGTAGTTACTCCAATATTAAATGAAGCTCCGGGCCAGGTATGCGCTCCGCCATTTATTCTAAATGTTATCAGTTCGGTTGAAGCATCGCAGGATGGTTGATGGATTTTAGTAACCGTTGCTCCGTCAAGTGGATCGGTGTCGAGTAAATCCACTGTTGTTACAGTTCCTGTACAATTGTTGTGTGTTGTCCAGAAATCAAAATTTTCATCAACAGAAGTGAATACTGTTGTGCCGGCATACGGAACTGTATTATCAGCTGTTCCGTGCATTTCCATTACAGCAATTGCGCGAGTGTTCTGGCAATAATACATCATACTGTCAGTCATGCTTCCTGTTACGGAAGCTACTGCGGCAATTTTATTTTCCAGTTCGCAGGCAAGGCGATAACTCATAAAACCACCGTTGCTCATTCCGGTTGAAAATACACGGCATGCATCAACGTTATAGTCAACTGAAATAGTATCAATCAGTGCAGACAAAAACCCCACATCATCAACACCTGAATAATAAGGAACATTAAAGCCACTGTTCCATGCATTTGCAATTCCGTTAGGATATACCACAATATAACCTGCTGTATCTGCATCGCTGTCAAACCCTGAATAAAATTGTTGTTGTTGTGCATTAGAAGTATATCCATGCAGATTTAAAACAAGCGGGGTTGGCTCTGAAGCATTGTATCCGGGAGGAACATGCAAGATGTAATCTCTTAAAACTCCATCCCAGGTAAAACTTCCGGTGGTGGTTTGTGCAGCTGTATATTTAACAGATATAGCAAAAAAGAAAAACGTAAAAATGTATTTCATTACTGAATTATTTAAGTCTAAAATTACAAAATGATTTCAGGTAAACAGATTTAACCATATTTGCATGATTTTTAAAAAATATAAAATGATGAACAGAATTTCTCTTGCAATTAATGCAGTACTGGTGGTAGCGGTTGGTGTACTTTATTATTTCCATTTCACAGGCAAAAAAGATGAAGTAGTTACAGATGCTGCTTTGCTTGCTAATCGCGACAGCATTTCGCGCAACCTTACTATGGTGTATGTAAATATTGACAGCCTTTTAACCAACTATGAATACGTTAATGAGGTAGAAAAACAATTGGAAGCAAAGAGAAATGATATGGTGTCGATCATCAGCAAAAAATCAAGCCAGTTGGAAAGTACATTGGGCACAAAAGCAGAAGCGCTGCAACGCAAAGCTCAGGAATTTGAAGCCAAAGCGGAAGGCATGAGTCAGGCAATACAACAAATAAAAATGCAACAGTTGCAGGAAGAAGATCAGGCGTTGCAGCAACAAAGCATGGAAGCACAGCAAGCCATCGGACAAATGAAAGAAGAGTTAGGCGCACAACTGATGCAGGAAGAAGCAAAGCTGAATGCAGATGTTCAACAGTTAATTACCGAGTATCTTGAAAAATATAACAAAGACCATAACTATACCTTTGTTCTTGCTAAGGGAACCGGTGCAGGTGTTTTGTTAGCAAACGATGCTTTAGATATTACCTCTGAAATTCTTGTCGGGCTGAATAAAGAATACGAAGAGAAAAAGAAAGAGGAAAAGAAGTAATCGATAATCTGTAAACGGTAATCTGTGGCAATACTATCTTTTCTCCGCATCATCCGTTTTCAAAATCTTGCAATAATGGCGCTCACCATGCTTCTGGTGAAGTGGTGCCTTATTGACACGCTGCTTGGTTTTGAAAATATTGTTCCCGCATTTTCAAATCTCGGTTTTGCACTGTTGGTTATTTCTACATTACTTGTTGCAGCAGGCGGCTATGTGGTAAATGATTATTTAGACACTGATATTGATGCTGTCAATAAATCAGATAAAATAATTGTTGGAAACACGATTTCAAAAAGCGCGGCATGGAATAGTTATGTTGCTTTAAGTCTTACAGGGTTGCTTGCTGCTGCATTGCCAGCCTGGGAAATTGGCAACGTAAATTATGTGTTGATTCAGGTTGTTTCTGGAGGTTTGTTATGGTTTTATTCATATTCCTATAAACGACAAGTACTTATTGGAAACCTTGTTGTAGCTGGTCTTTCTGCCATTGTTGTTCTGCTTCCTGTTTATTACGAAGCAATGGCAGAAGAAAAATTGAACAACACTATTTCAGTCAATTTATTTTTTGTGAAAGCTTATTTTGCATTTGCTTTTCTCACCACATTTTCGCGTGAGCTAATTAAAGACATGGAAGATTTGGAAGGAGATAAAAGTGCAGGTTGCAAAACCTTTCCGATTGTTGCAGGAGTTGTTGCTGCAAAAATTCTTGCAATACTTTTTTCATTTACAGTGATAGCTGCTGTTGGCTATATCCAGTATTTGCAATACGAAACACAGGATTATATTTCAATGATTTATTTTTTAATTGCGGTGCAAATACCATCACTATGGTTAGTGATTAAAACAGCGCGTGCAAAGAAGAAAAATGATTTTCATTTTGCAAGCACACTTTCAAAAGTTGTGATGGTAGGAGGGATTTTATCCATGCTGGTTTTTAAATACACGCTATGAAAGACCTCACCCCCAATCCCTCTCCTACAGGAGAGGGGAGAAAAATCATCCTGGCATCCGCTTCTCCTCGGAGACAACAATTACTAAGAGAATTGGGCATTGATTTCACCGCAGAGGTAAAACCTATTGATGAAACAGCTCCAAAAGAACTGAAAGCCCAGGAAATTCCTCTTTACCTCTCGCAACTAAAAGCTGCTGAATTCAAAAATACAATTGATGATAACACTATTGTCATCACTGCCGATACAATAGTTTGGATAAACGAAAAAGAGATTGGAAAACCCAAAGATTATGCAGATGCTGTAAACATGCTCAAAACACTTTCGGGAAACATGCACAAAGTGTTTACAGGTGTTACACTTACTTCAAAAGATAAATCGCATTCGTTTTTTGTGGCTACAAAAGTTTATTTCAAAAAGCTTTCGGACACTGATATTTCAGATTATATAACAACTTACAAACCTTTTGATAAAGCAGGTTCTTATGGTCTTCAGGAATTTCTTTCGGCAGGTGTAAACCCTTGTTCGGATGAAGAAAATGAGTTTCTGAAAATAATAGGAAAACCTAAATTATATGAAGCAACCTTGCAGGGCACACATGAGCAATCGCCAGACTTTGGTATTCAAAAGATTGAAGGCTCTTACTTCAATGTAATGGGTCTACCGCTTAAAGAATTGTATGAGGAGTTGGGGAAATTCTAGCACCAACTCATTTCAATTCACTTTTTAAAACAAACGATGCCATTATTTCTTCGCCAGCATTTCTAAAACTCTCAAAGCTTTCTTCGGTGCAGGTTAGGGTAAGTATGTAGGCCGTTTTCTTTTTAACCCAATAATATTGTTCAAAGGTTAAAAGCACATCACTCTGTTCGCCCGAATAAATCATTTTGTGAAACTCGTTGCCTTTAATATTCTCGCGCTTGCTTTCAATAAGTTTTGAGTTTTTAATCATTGTTTTTATTTGTGTTTCAGACAAAGTTGTAAAACCATTCAGGTCAAGATTGTAGGCCGATAAATCCTGTACTATCAGATTTATATTTTCTCTGAATGCATCACTTTCAGAATCTAAAGGTGAAAACAAAAAAAACGAAGCACCCATTTGTCCTGTTTTATCTGCAGTCCAATCAGCAGGATATTTTATGGAGTAATCTTTTTCTTTTAATGTTTGCCAGCCGGGTTGAGCAAAGGTGTTTATTGAAAACAAAAGCAAAATAATTAGACAGTTTTTCATTCGTTTGCATTTAAAATTAAAACCTTATATCCTTTACATTTAATTGAATGCTCGTTTTCCCGTTCCAGTTATTTTCTTCAACGGTATAGCAAATAGTAAAAGGCAGGTTGCGGCTGATGCTTTCAAAATGGTTTACCATATTAAAGGCAACTGCTTCTAGTATACGCGTTGGATTTTCGGGGTCAAATACGTCTAATTTCAGATGCTTGTCTTTCATTACCCTGGGAAAACCTTTGCACGAAAGATTTTTGGTAATAAACACGGGGTTCATATTTCCCGGACCAAAAGGCGCAAATTGTTTCAGTATGCGGAGAAACTTTTCGTTAATGGTATCTAATTTAAGTTCATCATCAATTTCAATGCAGGGCGTAAGCATTTCTTCGGTGATGGTTTTTGCAACAACCTGTTCAAAACGTTCCGAAAAAGCATCAACATTCTCCACTTTCATTTTCAGTCCGGCTGCATATTTATGTCCGCCAAACTGTTCTAATAAATCGCTGCAGGCTTCTATGGCTTCATACACATTATAATCGCGCACTGAGCGTGCGGAGCCTGTAGCGTAGCCATCTTCCACCGCCAGAATAATAGTTGGTTTGTAATACGTTTCAATCAAACGCGAAGCCACAATACCAACAACTCCTTTGTGCCAGTTTTCGTGAAACAAAACGGTTGATTTACGTTTTTGTAATACCTTACTTTCTGCAATCATGCCCAGCGCATGTTCAGTAATATCTTTATCCAAAACCTGTCGTTCCGTATTTGTTTGATTAATGCCCAATGCCATTGCACCGTGATTATCTTTTGCAGAAGATATCAGCAATTCAACAGCCTGCTTTCCGCTGGCAATACGCCCTGCAGCATTTATGCGCGGAGCAATAATAAATACAATGTCACTGATTGTAAGTTCGCGTTTCAGGTTGTTGAGTTCAATAATGGATTTCAACCCGTTGCTTGGATTTTCGTTCAGTTTTTTCAAACCGTAATAAGTAAGCACACGGTTTTCACCGGTAATACTTACAATATCGGCAGCAATACTTACCGCTACCAAATCAATGTATCTTTCCAGTTCTGCGAATGCAATGTTATTATTCTGTGCATAAGCCTGTGCCAGTTTAAAGCCAATTCCGCAACCACTTAATTCTTTGAACGGGTAATTACAATCTGCTTGCTTGGGATCAAGCACAGCAGCAGCTGCCGGTGTTTCTTCTCCGGGCAAATGATGGTCGCAAATGATGAAATCAATTCCTTTTTCGTTGGCATATTTTACTTTGTCAACTGAACGTATGCCGCAATCCAGTGCAATGATGAGTGAGAAATTGTTGGCTTCCGCAAAATCAATTCCTGCAAATGAAATACCGTAACCTTCTTTGTAACGGTCGGGAATATAGTAATCGGTATTCTTATAAAATGTGGAAAGGAAAGTGTAGAAAAAGGCAACGGCAGTTGTGCCATCCACATCGTAATCGCCATAGATTAAAATGTTTTCTCCCGCAGCAATGGCTTCTTCTAATCGTGCCACAGCCTTATCCATATCCTTCATCAGAAAAGGATTGTGCAAATCACCAAACTCAGGCCGAAAAAAATGTTTTGCTTCTTCAAACGTTGTTACACCTCGCTGCACAAGCAGTGAGGTAAGTTTGTTGTCAACATTTAAAGCTGTTGCAAGCGAACTGACAATTTCTGAATCAGGTTTTGGTTTTGTGAGCCAGCGCTTTTGCATGTTGTGATAGAACGCAGATATTAGGTTTAGTCATGCTGAACTTATTTAAGCATCTAGGCAATATCTGGGAGACATTGAGCCAGCTTGTGCTGATGACAAGACCCTGAAACAAGTTCAGGATGACGGGATAGCCTAAACCGTCATTATCTCCTTCTCCTTACTTTCAAGATGTGCATCAGTCTTAGCAGTATAAGCATTGGTAAGATTCTGGACTTTTTCTTCAGCGCCTTTGCCCATATCTTCGGGCATACCTTGTTTAACTAAGCCTTTGATATATTCATTTGCATCTTTACGTGCGCTGCGAATGCTTACTTTGCAATGTTCCATTTCGGTTCTTGCTTGTTTCACCAAACCTTTTCTGCGCTCTTCGGTCAATGGCGGAATATTGATACGGATAACAGCCCCATCATTTGAAGGTGTAAATCCAAGGTTAGCATCAAGAATAGCTTTTTCAATGTCTTTCAGCAACGATTTTTCAAAGGGCTGAATAACTAAAGTTTTAGGGTCAGGTGTATTGATACCCGATACATTTTTAAGTGGTGACATAGTGCCGTAATAAGGCAACTGAATACCGTCCAGCATAAAAGGATTTGCTTTACCTGCTCTGATTTTTGTCAGTTCAGATTCAAAGTGAGTAATCGCTTTTTGCATCTCTTCTTCGGCTGTGGCAATCGCCAATTCTAATTCCTCGTCCATTGTTTTAGTATTAATCTTGTTTTATAGGGGAAGCGAAGGTAAAAAGAAAAATGATTTTGCAAGAATTGCTTTGTTTAAATCACTATAGCTAATTATCTAATTTCCCCTACCTTCGCCCGCTAAATCAAAAAAAGGCATGAACAAAATCCTATCGCTTATTACCTTAATTGCAGTTCTGTTTTTCAGTGCCTGCAAACCCAAAGAAAAACTTTCAGATTCAAATTCTGAAAGCGATACCGCACCTATTGACATGGAAGAGTGGTTGAAAAACTATGAAGATGTAATGGACAAGAGTGCTTACCGCGCTTCAAATAAACGCATCAATGATTTGCTGCATACCAGACTGGAAGTAAATTTTAATTGGGAAAAACAACAGCTCAATG
>CANJWH010000014.1 GCA_947478465.1 Bacteroidota bacterium | reverse complement strand
TTGAACTTGCACCATTACCCGCATCTGCTCAATTCCTTAATGTAATTGAATCTGTATTTAGTGGAATGGCTAAAGGAATTATTCATAACAGTAATTACCAATCAGTTCAGGAATGTAAACAGGCTATTGATTTATATTTTACCGAGAGGAACGATTATTTTAAGGAAAATCCTAAAAAGGCTGGGAATAAAATTTGGGGTAAAGAATTAGTGAAGCCCATATTTAGTGATAATCATAACTGCAAAGATCCTAAATGGAGGTAATATAAGCAGTAGCAATTTCGATTGAGATAAAACCAGAGTTGGGTATAAAGTAAAGGTAGGAATTTTACCCCCTAACTCAAGAGGGAAATATAATAACAAACAGGCCACCTCAATGGGGTTCTGTTTTTATTGGCGGTTGTTGTTTCTACAAACATGTCGCTCCTATGGAGCTAAAGAATAATTGCCCTTCGACTACGCTTAGGGTGACAGGGGTGGTTTACTATGAAATTTAGTTCACAAACGAACCCCTAACCTCCTCAGTTTTTGCAACCAGCTCTTTATATTGAGCTTCGTTAATTACAAAATCATCGTCTTTCGGAGTTGCCATTTCACCTTTTTCCAAAATGGCTTTCAGGCTTTCAAATTGCGGAATGAGAGCGGCTACATTTTCATCGGTTTTAAACTCGTTCATGGTTGAAAGCAGTTTACCGAGCGTGATTTTTTGTTCGGCAACACGGGCTGCAATCTGGGGATTAATTTTTCCGTTGCTGCTCAGGCGTGTGGCAATATACATGCACTCAACCCATGCGCCCGAAACCATGAGAACAGATGTGCTCATGCGGTTATTGTCTTTCAAAAATTTGTTGGCAACCTGGTAAGCCTGTGTTATAATACCGATGAGAGAATCCCGGTTTTCGACATTATTTTCCACACGGTCGAACATGGTTTGGTCAAATGCGCTTGACAGGCCTATTTCATCGGATAGCTTACGAATGTTGTTGAAGTAAAAATAGGTTTCCTGTGTTTGTTTGAAAAGGGTAGTATAACCCACATCTGCACTATATACGCCAATGTTGATAGCCTTTTTAGCGTTGGTAGTATATTTTGAAATATTCTTTACATCGTTAAGTAATTCCTTGTTGTATTTTGCGCCTTCTGCTTTTATTAAAATGGCCAACTCAATAGGAGAAGGTATGTTATTCATCATGTGTTCTGCATTGGTAAGGTCAACTGCTTCCTCGGCTACAAAAGGTTTTTCTTCCGTATTTTCCTGTTTGGGTTCGTTGCTGCAGGCAGCAAGAAATAATGTAAACGAAATTGCCGCAAAAAATAATTTGTTCATGTTCTGTGTTTAAAATTTCAAAGGTCAAAGAAAAGGAATTATTTCTAATGCGCCTCCAGCCAGTTTTTACCTGTGTTCATATCCACTTCAATGGGCACTTTCATAGGAATAGCATTAACCATTCCTTCGCGGATTAATGGTTTCAATACATCAACTTCATCTTTATGTGCATCAAAAACCAACTCGTCATGTACCTGCAAAAGCAGGCGTGATTTCAGGTTCTGTTTTTTTATTTCGTGATGGATTTTAATCATCGCAATCTTAATCATGTCGGCAGCGGAGCCTTGAATAGGAGCGTTAATCGCGTTTCGTTCAGCGCCTGAGCGCACGTTGGCATTGCTGTCATTTATATCACGCAAATATCTTCTGCGCCCCATAATGGTTTCTACATATCCGTGTTCACGGGCAAAGTTGATGTTCTTGTCCATCAAGCCACGGACGTTGGGATATTGTGCAAAATAATTGTCAATAATATCGGAGGCTTCTTTTCTTGGAATGTTCAGCGTTTGCGATAATCCGAAAGCAGTTTGTCCGTAAGATATACCGAAGTTCACCGCTTTTGCTTTTCTGCGCATTTCCTTGTCCACAGCCTCGAGGGGAACATTGAAAACTTTGGAAGCAGTTGCGGAGTGAATGTCTAAACCCTGGCGAAAAGCTTCCATCATTCCAGGGTCTTCACTTAACTCGGCAATGATGCGCAACTCAATTTGCGAATAGTCGGCAGAAAGAATTGTGAACTCATCGTTGCGCGCAATAAATGCTTTACGAACCTCACGACCTTTTTCTGTTCTGATGGGAATGTTCTGTAGATTGGGTTTGTCGGAACTCAATCTTCCTGTGGCCGCCACTACCTGATTGTAGGAAGTATGAATCTTCCCCGTCTTTGGATTCAGCATTGTCGGCAGTGGATCAACATAGGTATTCTTAAGCTTCTGCAATTCTCGGAACACCAATATTTTTTCAACGATTGGATTTGCTGCTGCTAACTTTTCCAGTATGTCTTCACCTGTTGCGTACTGACCAGTCTTAGTCTTTTTAACCTTGTCAGATATCTTCATGTGATCAAACAAGATCTTTCCGAGTTGTTGCGGTGATGCAATGTTAAAAGTTGTTCCTGCCATCTGATAAATCTCGTCCTGAACTTTTAAAATCTCGTCCTTCAGTTCTAAAGAGAACGATGCAAGCGCAGCAGTGTCAAGATTAATTCCTTCGTTTTCCATGTCGGCAAGAACAGCAACCAAGGGCATTTCAATAGTATCAAATACTTTTTTGGTGCCGTCTTTTTGCAGCATGGGTTTAAAGACTTCGCGCAGTTGCAAAGTAACATCAGCATCTTCACCGGCATACTCTACTAATTTTGCAACATCAACGCTGCGCATGTTCAATTGATTTTTTCCTTTCGCTCCAATCAGCGTGGTGATTGAAACGGGCGAATATCCGAGATACGTTTCTGCCAGCACATCCATGTTATGGCGCATATCGGGCTGAATAAGGTAATGTGCAATCATGGTGTCGAACTTATTGCCCAAGACGTCAACGCCATAGTTCCGCAGAACTGAAATATCATACTTCATGTTCTGCCCCACTTTTTCTATTCCTTCGTTTTCAAGCAAAGACTTGAATTCGGTGATGATTTCTTTTGCCTCGGTTTGGTTTTCAGGAACGGCAACGTAATTGGCTTCGCCTTTTTTGCAGGAGAAAGAAAGTCCCACAATCTCAGCTTCAAAAACATCAAGTGCGGTGGTTTCGGTATCAAAGCAAAAACTTTTTTGTGATGAAAGAAGTTGTATTAATTCTGCTCGTTTCTCTCTGGTATCAACCAAATGATATGTGTGCGGAACATCAGCAATTGTTTTAAATATCTCGTGCGGTTGTTCGGTGTTATTTTCTGATGCCGTTTCATCATCACCGCCAAACATATCAAACTGGCCGGTTTCCTGCTTGGTGGCAGCAATTGCTTTTTTCTCTTTCTTTTGTTCGGATGCTTCTGAAGAAATTTCTTCACCCAATAAACGTTTTGCAATCTGACGAAACTCCAGTTCAGTAAAAAGCTCTTTCAGCTTTTCCTTGTCAGGAGCTTCCATTATCAGCTTGTCTTCCTCAAATTCCACAGGCGCATCCAATAAAATTGTAGCCAGTCTTTTTGACAGAATGGCTTTGTCTTTATTGTTCATCACCTTCTCTTTCAGCGAGCCGGTCAGCTTTTCCGCATTCTCCAAAAGATTCTCAACGCTGTGGTATTCGGTGATTAATTTGATAGCAGTTTTCTCGCCCACACCCGGAATTCCGGGAATATTATCAGCCGTATCACCCATCAACCCGAGTATATCAATCACCTGTTCAGGCCGCTGGATATTATACTTCGCGCAGATTTCTTTTGGACCAAGTATCTCAGCAGGATTACCAAACTTGGCGGGCTTATACATAAAGATATTATCGCTCACCAGCTGCCCGTAATCTTTGTCAGGTGTCATCATGTAGGTAACATATCCGGCTTTCTCGGCTTTCTTTGCAAGCGTTCCTATTACATCATCCGCTTCATAGCCATCACTGAATAAAACAGGAATACGGAAACCTTCAATCAGCCGTTTCACATAGGGAATGGCGACTACAATATCATCGGGCATCGCTTCGCGGTGGGCTTTGTAGTCGGCAAACTCGGCATGGCGTGCGGTAGGGGCAGCGGTATCAAAAACAACAGCAATGTGAGTAGGTTTTTCTTTTTGCAGAATTTCTAACAAGGTGTTGGTAAAACCAAATACAGCTGATGTGTTCAGTCCTTTTGAAGTTACGCGTTGGTTGGTGCCGAAAGCAAAATAGGCACGGTAAATAAGTGCAAAGGCATCAAGCAGGAATAATCGTTTATCGTTGTTTTCAGACATCAGCAAAATATTTGTGAACGGGTAAAAGTAGAATTTTTGGTTTTAGGAATAAATAAAAAAAGCCCCGCAAAACTGCGGGGCTTTTTTTATTTATAAAACTTCTTCTCTTATTTCTTAATCACCTTGCGCAGCAGCGTTTCCTTTTCTGAACGCACGGTAATAAAGTATAGTCCTTCAGCAAAAGCAGATAGGTCATACACTTGTTTGAATAAACCGTTTACTTCGCTTTGCTGGCTCACGATGTTTTGTCCAAGCATGTTTGTAAGTGTTAAGGTAATAGTTGAAAGCTGTGAAGTTTCCAATTCAACTGTTACAAATCCTGAAGTAGGGTTAGGGTAAACAGTAAATGAGTTATCAGACAGTGATGCATTTACAACTCCTGTTACAAGAGCAGTTAATGTAACACATGTATTAGTTTCACAACCATTGTCATCAGTTATAGTAACACAATACGTTCCTTCAGCAAGGTCTAAAGCAGTTGCTGTTGTTTGTCCGTTACTCCAAAGATAAGTGTATCCCGGAGTTCCGCCTGAAGCATTTACAGTTGCACTTCCATCTGCACAAACATCACAGGTTGGGTCTGTGCTGTTGGTAGATGTTGTTATTTCGGTTGGTTCTGTAATGGTTATTGTGGCAAAGGATGTACATCCTCCATCGTCTGTAACACTAACCAAATAACTGCCCGGTGCAAGGCCTGTTACAGTAGAAGTAGTTTGTGCCGGATTTGTGTTCCATGAATAGGTATAAGGCGATGAACCACCTGATGCTGCAACAGTAGCTATACCATTGTCGGCACTAAAGCAGCTTGCGTTAGTAGCTGTAGCATCTAAAAGCGGAGCATTTTCATTATTTAAGGTTGCTGTTTCAGTTGAAACGCATCCATTTCCATCGGTTACGGTTACAGTGTAAATGCCGGCTTCGAGAGATGAAGCTGTTGCGGCAGTTTGCTCAGGAGAAGTGTTCCATGAATAAGTAAAGTTACCTGCTCCACCACTTGCTGTAACTGTTGCCGAACCAGTTGATTGTCCGCAGGCAGCTGGAACAACACTTAGACTTGTTTCAACTGCTGCAGGTTGGGTGATGGTTGTGTTTTTTGAAATACTGCAACCGTTAGCATCGGTAACAACAACCGTGTAGCTGCCGGCTGATAAGCCAAAAGCAGTTTGTGCAGATTGAGCAGGAACAGTATTCCAGTTATAGGTATAAGGTCCTGTTCCCCCTGTTGGGTTGGCAGTAGCCGCCCCATTATTACCCCCATTGCACGATACATTGGTTTTTATAACACTGGCAGTAAGCGCGCTTCCCGGTTGTGTGATATTTACAGTAGCCGAAGCAACGCATCCGTTTTCATCCGTTACTTCAACAGTATAGGTTCCGGCAGTAAGAGCTGAAATCACAGAAGTGGTTTGTACAGGCTCAGTATCCCAGGCATATAAATAAGGAGTAGTGCCACCCGCAACGTTAGCCGTTGCAGTTCCGGTAGCCTGTCCGAAACACAAAATGTTTTCAAATTCAGCACTTACTGTAAGTGCTTCGGGCTCTGTAATGGTAGCCGTAACCGTAAAAATACAGCCGTTATCATCCGTAACCGTTCCGGTATAAGTACCCGCTGCTAAGTCGGTTACCGATTCAGTAGATTGCACAGGATTTGTATTCCATGCATAAACATAAGGTTGAGCCCCTCCTGAAGCATGAAGTGTTGCAGTTCCGTTAGTACCTCCAAAGCAGCTTACATTAGTGCTGGTAGCCTCTGCAAAAAGTCCTCCTGCATTAGGAAGATTTACGGTAAGGGTAGCTATGCATCCATTTGCGTCCGTAACCGTTAAGGTATAGGTACCTGATGCAAGACCTGTTGCCGTTGCTGTTGTTTGCACAGGATTAGTATTCCACGAATAGGTGTAATTTCCTGTTCCGCCAGTTGCAGTAACAGCAATACTTCCATTGCTTTGACCGCAATCTTCAGGAGTTGTAGTATAATTGGTATTCAAAAAAGATGGTTCAGTAATAGTTACCTGTTTGGTAATATTGCATCCATTATCATCCGTTACAAGAACAGAATAATTTCCCGAAGTTAAGTTGATGGCTGTTTGGGTTGTTTGTACAGGATTAGTATTCCATGAATAAGAATAAGGTTGTGTTCCTCCTATTGGATTTACGGTTGCAGCGCCATTACTTCCTCCATAACATGATACATGTGTTTGGATAGTGTTTGCAGTTAGTTCTGCCGGCTCATTGATAGTTACAGATGCAGATGCCTCACATCCATTGTTATCTATAACTGATATAGTGTATGTGCCTGCATCAAGCCCTGTTATTGCAGCTGTTGTTTGTTCAGGTTGTGTATCCCATGAATATGAGTAAGAAGAAACACCACCTGTAACCGTTGCAGTTGCTGAACCTGAAGACAATCCATTACATTGAACATTCTCACTTTCAATACTGATTGTAAGAGGAAGTGGTTGTGTAATAGTTACTGTAGAAAGTGTAGTGCAGTTTGCTTGGTCAGTAACAGTAACGGTATAAGTTCCTGCACTTAAGCCAAATGCAGTTTGTGTGGTTTGCCCACCTGACCATGAATAAGAATAAGGTTGTGAGCCTCCTGTAGCATTAACGGTTGCTGTTCCGTTATTTCCACCGTTACAACTAACATTAGTATGTGTAGCTGTTGATGAAGGTCCGCCAGGTGAAGTTACAGTTGCTGATGCGGTTGCTGAGCAGTTGCCTTCATCAGTAACTGTTACAGTATAAGTACCTGCAGAAAGTCCTGTTGCGGTTGCCGTTGTTTGCACAGGATTTGTATCCCATGAATAACTCAGAACTCCTGTTCCTCCGCTAGCTGTAGCTGTAACAGTTCCTGCTGTTTGTCCGCAAGAAGTAGTTGTAGCACTTGCACTTAAAGTTATTGCAGCAGGTTGAGTAATAGTTACACCTGCTGTAGTAACACATCCGCTTACATCTGTTACTGTTACAGTGAAATTTCCTGCACTAAGGTTAACAGCTGTTTGTGTAGTTTGAATCGGGTTACTGTTCCATGAGAATTGGTAAGGAGGATTTCCGCCAAAAACATTTACAGATGCAGTTCCGTCATTTTCGCCATTACAGCTAATGTTGGTATGATCGGTGGTGGTAACAAATACATCAGCCTGAGTAATAGTTACCGTTGCGGTTGCTGAACAACTGTTAGCATCTACAGCAGTAACTGTATAAGTTCCATATGTGAGTCCGGAAGCCGTTGGTCCATTTTGTGATGGAACAGTATTCCATAAATAGTAATAAGGTCCTGTTCCTCCAGATGCAGTTGCAGTAGCAGACCCCGATGCACCTCCATTGCAGGATATATTAATCTGAGTAGTGGTTACAATCATTGAATTCTGATCAATAATTGTAACATCAATAGTTTCATAGCATCCTTGTCCGTCAGTAACTGTTGCTGTGTAAGTTCCTGCTGTTAAACCAACAGCTGTTTGTGTGGTTTGAACAGGATCAGTATTCCATGAATAGGTATATGGTTCTGTTCCGCCTGTCGCTGTAACGGTTGCAGTTCCATTATCTCCTCCACTACAGTTTATATTTGTTGCTGAAACTGACAATTCGGGTCCCCCGATATTTTCAACAGTCGCTGGGCCTGATTGAGTGCAACCATTGGCATCGGTAACAGTAACGATATAATCACCTGCTGCAAGTCCAGTGGCTGTAGCAGTGGTCTGAACGGGATTTGTATTCCATGAATAGGTAAATGCACCTGTTCCTCCGCTTGCGGAAGCTGTCGCTGTTCCGTTGCTTTGCCCGCAGTCTGAAGGTGTTGTAGAGATGCTTCCAGTTATTTGAGGTCCTTGAGTAATGGTAACAGTTCTGGAAACCGTGCAACCAGAACTGGTTCTGGTTGCAACTACTGTGTAAGTTCCCGCTGTAAGGCCTGTAGCTGTTTGTGTTGTTTGCACAGGATTAGTATTCCATGCATAAGTATAAGTTCCTCCTCCGCTTACTGTAATTGTAGCTGAGCCAGTTGATCCTCCATAGCATAATACATTAACCTGACTTGTAGTAGCGCTTATTGGGGTAGGTTGGGTGATAGTAATTGATGCCTGATCTTGACATCCATTGCTGCCTGTTACAGTAACTACGTAGGTTCCGGCACATAAATTAGTTGCCGTTGCTGTAGTTTGAACCGGAGTTGTATTCCATGAATAGGTTGGTGTGCCTGTACCACCACCAAAAAAGAATGTCACGGTACCTGAGCCATTGCATCCCCCATTGCAGGTTACATTTTGTTGCGATGTAAAAGCAGTACAAGATTGACTTTTCGCGTCATTTGAAACAAGTATTATAAAAAATGAAAGTAAAGTGATTAGAGAGAAGTAAAAGTTTTTCATGGTAAATGAATAAGAATTACTGGTTTAAAAAGCGGAACCAAGGTATATTATAATAAATAACAAAACCACAACTGCTGATGAAATTCAATATTTCATCGGCTAGAACATATAATCAACGACAAATGGAACTCGTAGCCTGAGATGACAAGCTAAATGCAGTCAAAAAAATAATAGAAAAAAAGATTTTAAGAGTTACTCTACGGTAACTGCCTTTGCTAAATTTCTCGGCTGGTCAACATTGCAACCGCGCATAACTGCAATATAATAAGAAAGCAGCTGCAACGGAATTACAGAAAGAATAGGCATAAATTCTTCTTCCGTTTCAGGAATTTCAATTACATAATCTGCCATGCTTTTCACAGTAGTATCGCCTTCAGTAACAATAGCAATAATTTTTCCTTTACGGGCTTTTACTTCCTGAATGTTGCTTACTACTTTTTCGTAAGCACCTTTTTTGGTGGCAATAAAAACTACAGGCATTTCTTCGTCAATCAAAGCAATTGGCCCGTGTTTCATTTCGGCAGCCGGATAACCTTCGGCATGTATATAAGAAATTTCTTTAAGTTTCAGCGCACCTTCTAGTGCAACAGGGAAATTATACCCTCTTCCGAGGTAAAGAAAATTGCGTGCATCTTTGAAGAGAGAAGCAATGTATTTTATCTGGTCGTTGGCTTTCAAAAGTTTTTCAACTTTTGAAGGTATTAACTCCATTTCGCTCAATAACTGATGGAAGCGCGATTCAGGAATTGTTCCTTTTTTGCGTCCGAGCGAAAGAGCCATTAAAGTTAAAACAGTAACCTGAGAAGTGAATGCTTTTGTTGAAGCCACTCCAATTTCAGGTCCAGCGTGTGTGTAAGAACCGGCATGACTTGTTCTTGGAATACTTGAACCGATTACATTGCAAATTCCAATAATAGTTGCGCCTTTACTTTTTGCCAACTCAATAGCTGCAAGTGTATCGGCCGTTTCACCGCTTTGCGAAATGGCTATTACTACATCTTTTTCTGTGATAATGGGATTACGGTATCGGAATTCTGAGGCATATTCAACCTCAACAGGAATTCGTGCCAGATCTTCTATCAAATATTCGCCTACCAAACCTGAGTGCCATGAAGTTCCGCAGGCAACTATAATAAAGCGGTCTGCATTTATCATTTTCTGCTCATAATCGCGCAAACCTCCAAGTCTGACGATACCTTCTTTAGCATTAAGTCTGCCTCGCATGCTGTCCATAATAGAGCGAGGTTGCTCATAAATTTCTTTCAGCATAAAGTGGTCGTAACCACCTTTTTCCAATGCTTCAAGGTGCATCTCCAATTCCTGAACATAAGGAGTTTTATTCTTATTCTTTATGGTCTTTATCTTCAGTTCTTCACCTCTGCGAATTATGGCAATTTCCTCGTCTTCAAGATAAACAACGTTTTTTGTAAATTCCACAATTGGAGTTGCGTCAGAGGCAATGAAAAATTCATCAGCGCCTATTCCAACTACCATAGGGCTTCCTTTTTTAGCACCAATCATTTGATTGGGTTCATCTTCAGAAATGATAACGATGGCGTATGCGCCAATAACTTGATTTAAGGCGATACGAACAGCTTCTGCCAAATCGGTTTTTTCATTTTTTTTAATGTCCTCAATCAGATGAACCAACACTTCAGTATCGGTATCACTTTTAAAAATTTGCCCGCGGCTTTTTAATTCTTCTTTCAGAGGATGATAATTCTCAATAATACCATTATGAATAATGGTGATTTTGCCGTCTTGTGAAACATGAGGATGTGCATTTACATCATTTGGCTCTCCGTGTGTTGCCCATCGAGTGTGTCCCATTCCAATGGTTCCAGATTTGTCTTTGTCTTTGGTGAAATTTTCAAGATCCGCAACTTTGCCCTTGCATTTGTAAACGTTTAGTTTGCCGTTAATAAGTGCAACCCCGGCACTGTCGTAACCCCTATATTCCAAACGATGTAACCCTTTTATTACTATAGGATAGGCTTCTTTATTGCCAATATATGCTACAATTCCACACATCTTATTTTATTTAATGGAAAAATTTATTCTAAAATTGTATAAGTCAAACGGAGTTTTAACGGCTTATCTGCATTTAGGTTTCCATTTATTACCACTCGGTTTCCGCTAACGGCAGCTCCTGCTACGCGCAGATAAATTGATTTGTCGGCTGTTGGATCTTTAAGCAATGATTGGATATGTCTTGGTATATTAAAAGCATATTCCAATGTTGTTGAGTTGTAGTAACCACCAACAAAATCAGCCGATTCATGAACATTATCATCAAGAACTTTATCTTTTCCATCACTTCCTTTTTTTACTACAACCAATCTTGAGGGTGGGCTTAAACTTGAAGTTGTTCCACTGGCAATTGGGAAAACCAGCTCAGCTTTATTGATTGCAATTTTTTGACCATTAGCAACTAAAGTATTCAAATGAGGGAAAGTGATTTTTGCTTTTAAGCCCTGCATTGCCTGAAGATAAAGGCGTTCTGTGCCAAGTGTCGAATCTGCTAATTGGGCAGCCACATCAAAAGCTCCGGAATAATCATGTGTGAAATTATTGAATCGCACTGTATTTGCAGTTACCACAAAATTGAATTTTTGCTGAGCTGTAGTATCATCATTATGATAATATAAAGTCATCTTGGTATAAGGTGAGGATGGACTTATGTATAGCAATGAACCCTGACCGGATAATAAATTCTGTGTTGTTGGAGTAATGAAAAAACCTTTGAAGTCGCTTAAAAAACTTTCATCAGAAGTAAGTGCGGTTGAACTTAAAAGCTCAGTTCCAAAACTGTCATTCAAGCGAATTCGCATTTGTGGCGGCTCGTTTGTGCCATTTATGGAAACACTGTCGCGTGTGTCAATTAATCCCGAAAATGTTCCAATCGGTAATTTTTGGTAGTCTAGCGTATCATCTGAATAATAAGTAGTTGAATCTCCCATGTCTTCAAGTACTCTATGAACACTGAAACTTTGTTCGCCCGCTAATTTCATAATATCTGCATAGTAGCCTGCGTAAGCCAAAGAAAGAACTACAGAATCAACTGCAGCGTTGGTCCCAAAAGAAGGGTTTGCTGCCGAAAGATTAACTTGCGTGTAAATACTGGCTTCAGAAATTCCGAAAATAGGGTCGTTATGACTTCCAATAATATTAAAAGATGTTGCCGTTGTGCTCAACGAATCTTCACGCATAATGTGAGCCCATACAGTTATAGTATCTGTATGCTCTCCTTGCAGATGGTCTTCTTCCGGCAATACTTCCAATCCTACGGTGTCTGCTTTTTTGCAGGAGTTGAAAATCATCAGCAGTAAAATCAACACGCTTAATAAACCTGAACTCTTACCTGAAAAAATCTTTTGCATACGGCTTTAAAAAAATTTGCGGTCGCGCCTTAGGCGCGACCGCAAAACAATTATTTACATTTTTTTGATTTCAATTCTTAGTCAGCCAAAACGCCTTCTTCTTCCAGAACGGCATCATAAAATTCTGAGTAAGCATCCATATAATCTTCTGGGCTTTGGTATTCCAGAACCGGTTTGCCTGAAGCGCGGAGGTAAGTATTGATTTCTTTCTCGGTAGCTTCACTTCCTTTTATTACTGCATCACTGTGGTCAATTGCAGATTTGGTAAGGTTGATATAGTTTGGCGTTTTGTAGTGTTTAAGGTCTTTATCATTCATGCCTTCCAGTTTCAGTTTTTGAGCAGTTTTAGCGTTCATCTGACCTGTAAAAGCATCATCATAAACAGAATAAACAATTTTTGATTCTGCAAAAATCGGATCTTCGCTGTATGATTTTTTAATCATCAAAGGCAACATACTGGTCATCCAACCGTGGCAATGAATAACATCTGGAGCCCAACCTAATTTTTTTACTGTTTCAATTACCCCACGGCAAAAGAAAATTGTACGCTCATCACTGTCTTCAAAAAGATTGCCTTCTTGGTTAACATAGGTAAGTTTACGCTGAAAATATTCTTCGTTATCTATGAAATAAACCTGCATGCGTGCAGATTGAATAGAAGCTACTTTAATAATAAGAGGATGGTCATTATCGTTAATAATAAGGTTCATGCCTGATAAGCGGATAACCTCGTGTAACTGATTTCTGCGCTCGTTGATGCAGCCAAAGCGCGGCATAAATGTTCTTATTTCTTTACCTCTTTCCTGAATTCCCTGCGGAAGTTTTCGTCCGATTGTTCCGATGTGGCTTTCTTCCAGATAAGGCGTAATTTCTGATGAAACGAATAATACTTTAGCTTTTTTCATGTGTTGTATTTAGTTTAACAATTTGTGAATTATTCTGCCAATGTTTTGCTTATTTCTGGTTGTTCCGGGGAGAGATTTTTGAACTTCATAGAACAACAGGCTTTTGGAAATAAGTATGCAAAAGTAAGCAATAAAAAACGACAATTCAAACTTTAATATAGCTTTGAGCGGTTTTTTCTGAAATATTATTTTGTTTTTGCTTGATTTACAATAGTTTCTGATCTTAATTATTATTTATGAATGTATTTGAGAAAGCGACAGAATTAAACCAATTTCTTGCCGCTGAGCAGTCAAAAGGCAAAACGATTGGTTTTGTTCCTACAATGGGTGCATTACATAACGGACACATTTCGCTTATAAATAAAGCAAAGCAAGAGAACGATTTAGTTGTAGCAAGTGTGTTTGTAAATCCTACTCAGTTTAATAATCCTGATGATTTAAAAAAATACCCGCGCACAATAGAAGCAGATAAAGTATTGCTGGAAACAAATGGTTGCAGTGTTCTGTTCTTTCCCTCGGTTGAGGAGATTTATCCTGAAAAGGACAACACCATTTTTGAGCTTGGTGGCTTAGATAACCTGATGGAAGGCAAATTCCGTCCGGGACATTTTAACGGTGTTGCGATGGTAGTGAAACGGCTTTTTGAAATTGTACATCCAAACAATGCTTATTTTGGTGAAAAGGATTTTCAACAACTGGCCATTATAAGATATATGGTTAAAGCTGAAAATCTGCCTGTTAATATAATAGGCTGTCCTACATTAAGAGAAACCAGCGGACTGGCAATGAGTTCTCGTAACATGCGCCTTACTGAAGAAGAAAAGCTTGAAGCTGCTGCTATTTATAAAGCAATGATTGAAGCAAAAGAAAATGCTAAAATACTTCCACCACAAAAGGTTAAAAAGTTTTTTGAAAACAGCATAAACCAAAATCCTGTTTTTAAATTTGAGTATTTTGAAATTGTTGATTCTGAAACCCTGCTTCCTGTTAATGAATGGAACACACATCGCAAAGCTGTAGGTTGCGTTGCAATTTGGATAAGAGATGTGCGGTTGATAGATAATATGTTAATATTTCCATAGTTTTGCGTCCGCTATGATGATACAAGTAATGAAATCCAAAATCCACCGGGTAACTGTTACCCAGGCGGACCTTAATTATATCGGCAGCATTACCATTGACGAAGACCTGATGGATGCAGCTAACCTGTTAGAGAATGAAAGGGTTCAGGTAGTTGACATTAACAATGGAGAGCGCCTTGAAACTTATGTGATAAAAGGCAAACGCGGTTCAGGCGTTATTTGCATGAACGGACCGGCTGCTCGCAAGGTGCAAACAGGCGATATCATCATTATTATAGGTTATGGTTTTGTTGATTTTGAAGAAGCCCGAAATCACAAACCTTCGTTAGTTTTTCCTGACACAGCTACGAACAAACTTACTGTTTGACCAAAACGCTAATCAATATCCTCAAGTTCATTATTCCCCTCGGACTTGGGGTTTTTCTTATTTGGCTTGTTGTAAAAGACCTTAGTGCTGAAGATAGAGATAATGTCTGGCAATCGTTTTGCGAAGCAAATTATTTCTGGGTAGTTGTTGTAATGATTGCTGGCTTGCTTAGTCATCTTAGCCGCGCTTATCGCTGGCTGCTTATGCTTGAATCGTTGGGTTATAAATCTAAATTCACTAACAGCTTTTTTGCGGTGGCAATCGGCTATCTGGCCAATCTTGCATTCCCCCGTTTAGGTGAGGTTACCCGTTGCGGAATAATGAACCGTTATGAAAAAGTTCCACTGCCTGCCTTGCTGGGAACCGTTATTGCCGAACGAGTTATTGATATGCTCATTCTTTTGGTGCTTACCTTTATCACACTCTTTACACAATATCAATTATTAGCCGAGCTTATCAATACATATTTGGTTTCCCCTATTCAGAATAAAATTGCTGCATTAAAAGATTCTATTGGTTTGGTGGTAATAGTTTCTTCTATTGCTTTTGCTCTTGCAGTTGTTCTTTTTATTTTACTGAAGAAACGACTGAAAACGTTTTTTGAAAAAATTTCAGCGGTTACAAAAAATTTTGCGGAAGGACTTATTACCATCAAAAATGTGCGCAATAAGTGGTCCTTTATCTTTCATTCTCTATTTATCTGGACCATGTATATTGCCATGATGTATTTTAGCACGTTTGCTTTAGCTGAGACTACAGGTTTGTCTGTTGGTGCCATGCTTTCTGCTTTTGTTTTTGGAACCTTTGGCATGATTGCCGTGCAAGGTGGAATAGGCGCATATCCTGCCATTCTTATGGTTGTGCTTGAACTTTACGGAACTTCAAAGACCGGAGGATTTGCCTTTGGATGGCTTACCTGGAGTGCACAAACAGTGGTTATTTTAGTGCTTGGTTTTCTCTCATTAATATTACTACCCTCTTTCAATAAAACACAAAGTGAAGAAAAGTAAATTTGAAATTATCTGTTCAAAAATTCTTTCAGGCGATTCTCTCCAGAAGGCCCTCAACACATGGCGTTTTTATGAAAAGAAGATAGTGTTCACAAACGGCTGTTTTGATTTACTCCATTATGGACATGTTGAATATCTTTCAAAGGCAAAAGATTTAGGTGATGTATTAATTGTTGGAATGAATACTGATAGTTCTGTGAAACGACTGAAAGGAAATCACCGCCCCTTACAAGATGAAAACTCACGTGCAACTATACTTGCCTCACTGCAATTTATTGATGCCGTTGTTTTGTTTGACGAAGAGACACCTTATAATCTTATTTCACTCATTCGCCCAAATATTCTTGTAAAAGGTAGTGACTACAAACCCGAACAAATTGTAGGCTACGATATTCTTAAATCCTACAATGGCGAAGTAAGAACCATTGACTTTGTGCCCGGGTATTCTACAAGTTCAATTGAAGAAAAAATAAAGAAGGGCTAAAAAATTAAGAATATATTGGTTGTTTTCTTTTGTCAGATTTCGAGTTCTGATTTTAATTTTTTTACATTTAACTGCTTTATTACAAATCTAAAATCATCTAACCAATGAGAAATATTTACTTTGCAATCATTGCTTTTCTTCTTGTTTCAATAACAGCTAATGCGCAAGAGTGCGGTGTAATTTATGTTTCGCCAAATGGAGCAGGTTCCGGTTTAACAGGAACAAAAGCCAATCCGGCTAATCTCTTACACGGACTTAGTTTGGTAAATTCTGGGAACAACAAAATTTATCTTGCCACAGGTCTATATACTATTTCAAATCCTATTACCATTCCCTCAGATGTAACCATTGAAGGTGGATTTAATTCTGGAGACTGGAGTAAAAGTAATGCTGCTGAGAGCATCATTTATCGTGATAACAGTAATGTTGATTTACTTGGAAATGCATTGGTTGCCTTAAAAGCAACAGTTGCGTCTAACTTCCGATTACAGGATTTAAAGATTGAGGTAGAAGATGCACCAACTGCGCAAGGTTCAGTTTACGGCATTTATTTATATGTATGTTCAAACTACCAGATTGTGCGTTGCAAGGTTATTACAGGTGAAGGTGGTGATGGTGCTGTTGTAAACATGGCAGGTGCAGATGGTTTACCGGGAGCGCCCGGAGTAACCGGAACACAAGGCAATGGAGATAGCGGAGCATTTGGTACAGGCGGGGACGGAGGTTCAGGCGGAGGAACAAATGGCGGAACGCTTGGTTCGGGTGGCGTTTCAGATGCTCAGAGCGGTCTGGCAGGTGGAATACCTTCTTCAAGCAGAGCTGGAGGAGGTGGTGGTGGAGGAGCTGCAGGTGGAGTTGGCAGCAACGATGGAGGTACCGGAGGAGATGGAGGAGGTTTTTTAGGAGCTAATACTTCCGGTGGCGCCAAAGGCAATAATCAGGGAAGCGCTAACTGCAATTCAATATCCGACTGTAATAATGATTTGTCTGGTGATCCCGGAGGAAATGGAGCAAACGGAGCAAACGGAGCAAACGGAGGAACAGGAAATCCGGGTTTGCATTTCAATGGATTTTTTAACCCCGGAAGTGGCGCGCAAGGAGCTGACGGAACAGGAGGACAAGGAGGCAAAGGCGGAGGTGGTGGAGGTGGTGAAGATAACCCCTCTTGCGTTGAAGGTTCAGGCTCCGGAGGTGGAGGTGGAGGCGGTGGCGGTGAAGGTGGAGAAGGTGGTCCCGGAGGACAAGGCGGAGGTTCATCTTATTGCATTTACACCGTTGGAAACGGAGTAAATGGGTATGTTACTAATTGCAACTTACAACATGGAGTACCTGGCACAGGCAGTGCAGGTGGACCTGGTGGACAAGGAGGTGCAGGTGGTTTGGGAGGTTTTGGCGGCAGCTTTGACGATGGTGATATAGGTTGCGGAGGTGATGGAGGCAAAGGCGGTGATGGTGGCGATGGTGGTGCAGGTGGAATAGGTCCTGATGGTGAAAGCCAGGGAGTACACCACGATGGAATACCAGCAACTGTTTCAGGTAACACAGTTCCCGGAAACCCACCTGTAATTACAGTTAATAATCCCGGTTGTGTAAATGCTGCCGTAACTTTTTCAGGTAGTATAAATGCTACATGGGATTTTGGTGCAGGAGCAACACCACAAACAGCAACAGGCACATGGCCTCCTGCAGTAACGTATTCAACTACCGGGCGAAAAACAATCATTTACAATGGCGTTACGTTTACAGATTATATAAATATCTACAACAATTCATCGGGCCTGAATTTGCCTTCTATATCTGCTTCATTAAATACGATTAATCAAGGTTGCCCTGTAAAATTCAGTACTTCATTAAATGCTACCAGCTATTCTTGGAATTTTGGTTCAGAAGCTACACCACCCTATGATTTTGGTGCAACATTAACCACTACCGGAAATGTTGTTTTTAACACTCCGGGAACCTATACTGTTTATCTTACAGTTCCCACTTCGTGCTGCGGTGATTTGGTAGATTCTATTGTAATTACTGTTAATCCATTTGGTTTAACGCTTACACCAGATCCTTCAGCCAGAGTTTGTGAGGGCGAAACGGTAACATTCACAGCAAGCAGCGGTTTTAGCAGTTACGCTTTCATGAATGGAAATATAACCGCTCAAACAGGATCATCCAATACTTACAGTAATCCTAATTTGGCAAGCGGAAGTGATATGAGTGTAGTTGCTGTTGCGCAAGGCTGCACCTTAACAAGCAATGTTGTTGTTTATTCAGTTGATTCAACCCCTGCAGTTGCTTTAGGTAATGATCTCAGTATTTGCAGTTTGGCAACACTAACGTTAGATGCAAGTAGTTTTGCATCCTACCTATGGTCTCCCGGAAATGAAACAACGCAAACAATCACAGCCGGAACAGGAACATATTCAGTTACAGTAACAGATGCAAATGGATGTAACGGTTCAGATGAAATAAACATTACAGCAAGTAGCAATACACTTACTCCTGCAATAACTCCTGCGGGACCACTTTCGCTTTGTGCTGGTACTACTGCTTTGCTGAATGCAGGGAATGGTTATACATCCTATTTATGGTCTCCCGGAAACGAAACAACGCAAACAATAACAGCCGGAACAGGAACATATTCAGTTGCAGTAACCGATGCAAACGGATGTAACGGAACCGATGAAATTATAATTACAGCAAATGGCAATGTAACTCCTGTGGTTTCACCATCAGGACCATTTTCACTCTGCGCAGGCGAGAATGTTACACTAAGTGCCGGAAGTGGTTATGACACATATTTGTGGTCGCCCGGAAACGCAACAACGCAAACCGTAACCGTTAATTCTTCCGGTGATTATTCGGTAACCGTTAGCGACAATGGCTGCAACGGAACATCTAATAGTGTTGCCGTTGATTTTGCTGCCGCTGTAACACCAACCATTGTTGTAAATGGAAACAATCTTTGTGTTCCTGACACATTTGCAACGTATCAGTGGTTGTTTAATGGCAATGATATTATAAGCGCTAATGATAATTGCTATAATATTACTGAGAGCGGAATTTTTACGGTTGAAGTTACAACTAATGAAGGATGTCCCGGAATGGCAAACGCTGTGAATCTTTCTTATATAGGAGTTGAAGAGCAGGATTTTGCAAGCCACATTTCTGTTTATCCAAATCCTACTGATGGAAACATTGTTGTTGAACTCGAGTTTGACCAACCCGAAAATCTGATTATCCGTTTAAGCGATGTTACGGGGCGTGAAATAAATGACCCCATACAATTAGAATCTGTTCGCAATTTGCGTAAAGAAATTTCGTTTGCTGAATTTGCTGAAGGTTTTTATTTCCTTGTTCTTGAAAAGAACGATGTAAGATTAGTGAAGAAGGTTTTGAAAAAGTAGAAGCACAATTTTTATAAAAAAAAAGGGGAAGATTTTCTTCCCCTTTTTTTTTTATTTCAAACTCAACAGTTCCCGTTCCATCCATTTCTTGCTCGTTTCGGTGAGCAACATTTTTTCCTCACTGTTTGTAGTTACAGCAATATTTTTCATAGCCATAAAAGGTTTGTTGTCCACAATATTGTAAGCCACTAAACTTACTTCACTTCCTTGCGGAATTCCTTCAAAATGTATTTTCCCATTCTCATCAGAATAGCCCGACATAACTGATTGAATGTTTTTGAAAACCAATCTTACCGATGGATTCAAAGCAGTGTCAACGCTTACAATAATTTCCATTTTTTCGGTTGGGTCGTCATAAAAGCGATCACAGTTAATCCAGCCCAGCGAACCACTACTGAGTAAATAACTGTCTAATCCTGCTTCGTTTTTATTCACTTGAAAAAACACATCACCAATGTTGCTGTAGTATTGTTCGGTTTCAGGATCGTAAAACATATTTTCTTCTGAAACTGGCGCTTCACTCGGTTCACCGGAAGCTACCCAATCAAGATTTCCCTCTTCAGCAAAACCATTAAATGTTTGCATTCCCTCTTTGAATTGTTTGTAAGGGAACGCCAGACTTATTTGCATTCCTTCTGCAAGTTGTGCTTCTGCATCTCCACAAAATGCAGTGATGTTGACAGTGCCTCCTGTTTCTAAAACAGCATTGCCTGACATAGTGTGCAGATTAGCTTTAAGTAAATCCGCACGACTATAAAACTCTTGTAACTGAATGCGGATTTTACTGCCGGGCTCTGAACCATCAGCGCACAAAAAAGCATATGCTGGAAATGTAATTTCTGTTCCTTTCTCACCGCGAATAGTGGTTTCTTCTTCAGGGTTTATATTAAATGTTTGAATATTTTTTACAAAAAAATCATCAATGGCTGAAATATTTTTAGCAGAAGTAATTGTTTCTTTTTCAATCACCGCTTCACCACCTGATGCAGTAATTTCATAACGAATAAATTCAGGCTTTACATTTTTTGAAAGCAAATATTCTTTCACGTTGTTAAAGCGCTCATCACTGAAACGTGTCATCGAAAAATCTTCTCCATCCCCTACCAGACCAATGCGGATCTTTTTCCCTTCAGGCAGTTTGGAATAAATAGTGTCAAGCAAACCGGTAACTGTTGCAGTCAGCTCTGCACTGTTGTTTTGAAAATAAACGTTGGCACGTTGTACAGGTTGTGATTGAATGTTTCCGCAGAGTGTAATCACTAAGGCGAAAACGGAGATGCATTTTTTCATCATGATTGGTTTTAATTAGTTAACGTAGAATTGCATCCTATAGTATGTGGTTTTAATCACATAATACAGGATGCGCTCATTCGTTACAAAACCCTGAAAAAATAATTTAGCCTTTATTTAAAGACTACCTTTTCTGAGAAGCTATTGCCCGAAACATCAGTTAATGTTATCAGATAAAAACCTGCTTCAATAGAAGCAGGTTTGTTGTAGATAAGTAACCCGTTAGTTGCCTTTGCGGATGTTTTGTTTACAGTTTTGCCTGAAATATCAGTAAGTGTTATAACATATTCATTAGCTCCCTGAAGATTTGTAATGCTGATTTTTTCCAATGCCGGATTAGGATAAAACTTCACAGAATTTTTAGTAAAATCATTTTCTTTTAACCCCGTTGATGAATTATAAAGTGTCAGAACTTCCTGAGCAGTTAGTGCTACATCATAAAACCGAACCTCATCAATTTTACCTGTGTAGCTGTCACCTTCAGGCGTGGAACCTGTTCCTGCCTCATCCCCAATTATGGTGCTGTTATTCGGGTATCCGTATTCAACAGAATAATTGCCGCCTGCATCATCTGTGTTTACAGAAATTCCATCTATATACAATATATTGTAGCGACCATCATAGGTTAAAGCAAAGTGATGCCAACCGCTGCTTAACGTTGCTAAAGCGACAGAAGCAATTCCATAATCACCATTTCTTCTAACTTCTGATTCCAAGGTGCCGTCCGAACCATTTATAATGAGTTCATAACCACCCGAAGCAGTGTTTCCTGCCAGTGCAGCCCATGAAGTAAAGGAAGTCCAATTGCTGCTGTATGCCCAAAGCGCCAACGAAACCTGTAATGCGGGTTTTAAAATCAAACTGCTGCCAAGGTCTATGTAATCGTCAATTCCGTCAAATTCATAGGCGCTGTTAGCATTTCCTGAATTGTCTGCTGTAAGTACTGGATTTCCATAAGTTGTTCCATCAATAGAATTGCTTCCCGAATCATCGGCATTTCCGCTAAAATTATAATAGGCAACCGGTATTGGTTGGCTGATAGCACTGAGAACAGACAGCACTATAAGGTTAAGAGTTAAATAAATGTTTTTCATGGCTTATACTTTTTGACAAAAGTAAAACCATCAGCCCTTTAAGTAAATGATAAAAATCATTTTGAAGTATGTTAAAGGTCAATTTGAGACAATGAATATTGTCACCAATTTCAACTGAAAAAATTTGATTTTACGGAAGTATTTCCACAATCACAATTTTACCTTCCTGTGATATGAGGTCTAATTGAATTCCGCTGATAAAGCGGTTTTGATTTAAAGGGTCAAATGAACCAAGACCAGCCCACACCGCGTGTCCCGCGTACTGTCCGTTGTTTGGTTCGTTCATATAACTCAGGCGTTTTTTGTCACTGCCATCGGTGTTCATTATCCACCAATCAGTGCCTCCTGCTTTGCTTTCGGTATTGCTCATCCATACAATTTTGTTTCCATCGGGGCGGTAAAATCCATGTTCGTTATAATTCTTATCAGTCAGTTTTTGAATATTGGTTCCATCAACATTTATGGTATAAATATGCTGATCCCAGAATGAAGGCTGATTAACACTGCTGCAATAAATAAGTTTCTGATTGTCGGGCGAAAACCCGTAACACTCGTAAAACGATGGCTCGCCTGTTGGCACAACCTGAACATTGCTTACAACAGGAACACCAGTTGAGTCAAAAGCAAAATCAGCAGTTTTAATTACCCAGTAACCGGCAAGCTTTTTACCGTCTAAAACATTAGGTGCTTCTACACGGTCGGTCCATGATATTTTTGTCATATCGGGAGAAAAGCGTGGACATATAACACCGTGGTCATAATCATTTGGTATGTCAACAATTTTGAAAATGGCATTGCTATCTATGCGCATAATCCAGATGTCGCAATAAGCGCCAAAGCCCGGAAGAGCATCGGTTGAACTTCCCGGATGTGTTTCTTTTTCAACAACAAAAATGCACCATTTGCCATCGTAGCCCCAGGCAACATTAGCAATATGTTTGTTGGGTAAAGCAGGATGGTCGCAGGTTAAACAAGTATCTTCTGTTCCGTCTGATTTTGACATGTAAATATCGTAGTAAGTATCCGTTCCTTTTTTAGAATACAGAATACGGTCCGTGCCCGTTGGATCCCATGAACAATCAAGTCCGCTTTCCTGAAAGGTGGTGATGATGGTTGGCTCTTCAAGGATTGGAGCAGCGCAGGAGGTAAGGAATAAAATCAGAAGTAGCCAACTGTATTTCATCCTCCAAACTTAGTTATTTTCCTTCCAGCGGAAACTTTTTATTTCCAATCCTGCTAAATCTAAAACGCGGTCAACAACGGTTGCAGCAAGCTGCTCAAAACTTTCGGGGCGTGAGTAAAACGATGGTGAAGCAGGGCAAATTATTCCACCTGCTTCGGTAATTGTTTTCATGTTGTTGATGTGAATCAAACTGTAGGGCGTATCGCGCGGAACGAGAATTAATTTTCTGCGCTCTTTTAAAATTACATCTGCTGCGCGGGTGGTTAAATCGTTTGAAATTCCGCTTGCTATTCTTGCTAATGTACCCATACTGCAGGGACAAACAATCATGGTATTATAACGTGCAGAGCCTGATGCAAAGGGTGAAAAAAAATCATTCTTGCTATAAATTTTGAATGGCAGTTTTTCATAATCTGTGTTACCTAATTCAAATTTCCAAACATCACGCGCATTGTCGCTCATGACTACTCCAACATCTTCAATTTGCTCGCTCAGTTGTTGCAGTTTATCAAATAACACTTTAGCATAAATTGCTCCGCTGGCTCCGGTTACAGCTACAACTATTTTATGTTTACTCATTCGGCTTGGTTCTCTTCTTTATTTTTATTGAACTTGTAGCGCAGGCTTATCTGCAACACCGAATTATATTCGCCATTATTTAAACGCAGACCACCAAACATTTGTGTTTGCCCTGCCTGATGTTTGCGAACGCGGAGAATAGAATTAAGGTAACGCAGGTTGAGGTCAAAACTATCTGATATTCGAAAATTAAAACCGCCCAGACAACCAAACTCAAAGCGGTTAAAAGGTTGTTGATTGGCATCATAGATATCACCTTCTCCGTTCTCGGTGCGAAATTTTGTGCTGATTAATACTGCGCCTGAAATACCTATTTCAAAACTAAATCTTCCTTTCAGATTGGATTCAAAGAGTAAGGGAACTTCAATATAATTAAGGTTGCGGTTAACAAATGTTGTTCCTCCTCCATTAGGTAACTTGGTTACTTTGCGTAATCCTTTCTGCACAAAAACCATTTCTATCTGTATGCCAGATTTGTTTTTGATAACACGATCTGCATAAACACCGCCAACAAAACCAGCCTTCTGAAAACCATAAATATCAGTACCGAGTAATTGACTGAAAGTTCCTCCTGCTATTAAACCTCCACCAAAGTTTTGGGCTTGTGCGGAAGAATTGACAATTAATAATTGATAGTTGATAATTGTGAAGAGCAGTAATAGTTTTTTCATAATAAAGCCCTTCGACTTCGCTCAGGGTGACAACGGTATTGTTTTGTTTTAAGCAAACAAAAGTAACGATGTATTTGTTTACAGTACTCAATTCATTTCAAACAAAATACATTTAGCTTTGCCGCCCCTAATTTTATGAGTAAAGAAAAAATACTCCTCTTCATTCTCGCAGCTATTCAGTTCACCCATATTGTGGACTTTATGATAGTTATGCCTTTGGGTCCGCAATTGATGCGTTTGCTGGAAATCAACCCGCAGCAGTTTGCGCTGATGGTTTCGTCTTATACATTTAGTGCAGGGGTTGTAGGTTTTCTGTTTGCCTTTGTTGCGGATAAGTTCGACCGCAAAAAAGTGTTGTTGTTTGCATATGTATGTTTTACAATAGGAACTTTTTCGTGTGGCTTTGCCAACTCGTATGAGTTTTTGCTGGCTGCAAGAATTCTTACAGGTGCTTTTGGCGGTGTTATGAATGCCTTGGTGTATTCCATTATAGCTGATGCTTTTCCGTTTGAGCGCAGAGGTGCAGCAATGGGTGTGGTGATGGCTTCGTTTTCGTTTGCTGCTGCTATTGGTGTTCCGTTGGGTTTGTTTCTGGCTTCCTTTGCTGATTGGCATTTGCCTTTTCATGCCTTAGGTGTGGCCGGGGTGGTGATTACAGGGGGTATTTATTACTACATTCCTTCTCTGCATGCTCATATAGGTAAGGGGGGAACGGATAAGCGCATCTTTGATTTTTTGCTGAACATAGGACGAACCCCTAACCTGTTAATAGCATTGTTGTTTATGTTTTTGCTGGTAATGGGACAGTTTGTGGTAATACCTTTTATCAGTCCGTACATGGTAAGTAATATGGGGGTTACGGAAAAGCAGTTGACCTACGTTTACCTGTTTGGAGGTGGCGCAACATTTTTTACTTCGCCCTGGTTTGGAAAGCTATCGGATAAATACGGAAAGCCTAAAGTGTTTACTATTATTGCCATGCTTTCCATTATTCCGTTGTTTATTGTTACCAACTCGCAGGTTACTCCGCTGTGGATTGTGCTTACGGTTTCGGTATTCTTTTTTGTTACTATTTCGGGGCGAATGGTTCCAGGTATGACTATGATTACAAGTGCTGTTGAGCCACAGCATCGTGGCAGTTTTATGAGTATTAACTCGGCTGTACAGCAGTTTTCTTCTGCAAGCGCGGCTATGATTGGCGGAATGATTGTTATTACAGAGGAGGGCGGTCGAATGCTGAATTATCAGTATGCAGGTTATCTGGCTATTGCCGCTACGCTGCTTAGTATTATGGTGGGCAGTAAGGTGAAGGCAGTGCAGTAATCAGGATGCGATTACTTTTTCATCTTTTCTTCAAAAGCTTTCTGGTCAGCTGCTAATTTTTTGCCGATAGAGTCTAATCCTTTTTGTATGGAATCAAGATTGGGCATAAGTGATGCTGAGATGCTGTCCATGTTCTTTTCGTAATTCTGCCTGAACTGTTCTGATTGCATGCGCGATAAATCTTCCAGCGTCTGCTGATGTTTTTCGCGTTCTTTTTTCTGTTCAATTGAAAAGTAAATCCTTGCTCCGAATATGAGAATGGCGGCAGCGCCTATAACGTATCTCCAGTTTTTGTTCATGACGAATGAAATTATGTTGAAACAAAAATAGAAATTCCATTTATTATACTTTTGCTGCGATGAAAAACATTGATACCTATAACTTCAGTGGCAAAAAAGCCCTGATACGCGTTGACTTTAACGTGCCGCTTAATGCCGAGCACGTGATTACTGATGACACCCGTATTCGTGCTGCCATACCTACTATTAATAAAGTATTGTCAGGTGGCGGTTCGGTTATTCTGATGTCGCATTTGGGACGCCCGAAAGACGGGCCGGCCAACAAATACTCACTCAAGCATCTTGTTGCGCATCTTTCACAATTGCTTTCTTTAAATGTAAAGTTTGCTGAGGATTGTACAGGCGAAAAAGCAACATCAGCTGCCACTTCTTTAAAACCCGGTGATGTTCTTTTGTTGGAAAACCTGCGTTTTCATAAACAGGAAGAGGCCGGAGCGGAGGAGTTTGCCAAACAACTGGCATCGCTGGGTGATGTATATATCAACGATGCCTTTGGTACGGCACACCGCGCCCATGCAAGTACAACTATTGTTGCTCATTTTTTTCCTGAAGAAAAAATGTTTGGCTATGTGATGAGTGGAGAGCTGAACAGCATTGACAAAGTTTTGAAAAATGCTGAGCGCCCTTTCACAGCTATTATGGGTGGCGCAAAAGTTTCGGGTAAAATATCCATCATTACCAATTTGATGGATAAGGTTGACAACATTATTATAGGTGGAGGCATGAGCTACACCTTTGCGAAGGCACTGGGTGGTAAAGTGGGTTCTTCCTTGGTAGAAGATGACAGAATACAAACAGCTTTAGACATTCTTTCAACCGCCAAAGAAAAAGGAGTGAATATTTATATTCCAAGCGATTCCATTTGCGGTGATAAGTTTGACAATGCAGCCAAAACTGTCCATTGCCTCACCATTGATATCCCAGATGGGTATATGGGCTTAGATATTGGTCCGCAGGCCGAAGAAGAATATGCCTCTGTTATTGAAAACTCAAAAACCATTTTGTGGAATGGGCCCATGGGAGTTTTTGAAATGAGCAGTTTTGAAAGCGGAACTAAATCTGTAGCATTGGCTGTAGCAGCAGCAACGGCCAAAGGAGCTTACTCCTTAGTAGGCGGTGGAGACTCGGTGGCTGCCGTAAACCAGTTTCACCTGGCCGATAAAGTTAGCTATGTATCAACAGGTGGTGGCGCACTGCTTGAATACATGGAAGGCATTGAATTGCCGGGGGTGAAGGCTATAAGAGAATAAGCCGCGAACCTTTACTGTAGTAATAAATCAAAAGTATTACTCTTTTCCTTTCTCCCACTCAGCAGCAATCTGCTCCAGTTCCTTATACCACGCTTTCCCAAACTTGCGGATAAGGGGTTCTTTCAGGAATTTGTAAACGGGTACGTTCAGTTTTTCTCCACAGGGTATGGCAGGTTTGCATACGCTCCACTTTTCGTAGTTCAAGGCAAGGTAGCTTTTCATATCCCTTGTGCGGATAGGGTAAAGGTGGCACGAAACGGGTTTCTTAAAGTCTATTATACCGGCACGGTTGGCCATTTCAATGGCACACTTTGCTATTTTGTTTTCGTCAAACACAACGTAAGCGCAATGTTTGTTGCGTGTGTTAAGGGGAGTTTCCAGTTCGTTGGCTTCGTTCTTAACCCATTTGCCTTTTTTCTCAATGGTTTTTATGCCCGTTTGATTCATAAAAGGTTTTACTTTCTCGTAAATCTCTTCAAGTATCAGTGCTTCATCCTCGTCAATGGGGGCTCCTCCTTCACCTTCTACACAGCAGGCTCCTTTGCAGGCGCCAAGGTCGCACACAAATTTTTTAGACAATATTTCATCACTTACAAGGGTGTTTTTTACGGCTATCATAGAAAGGATTTCGGATTTTAAATTTTAAATTGCGGATTAGTCGGTAATTCGCAATTTACAATTCGCATTCCGCAATGCTGCAAAAATGACGATAATTTTTATACATTCGCGTTCTAAAATTTTAATAAAATCATGAAGAAATTAGTACTTCTCCTTACAATTATCACTTGTCAATTATCAATTATCAATTCCTATGCACAGTGCCCCGGTTGCACCATTGATACCCAATGCGGTGTTGGATTAAACCCGGTTGCACCAACCCTTTGTCCGGCTGTATTGCCTAATGCAATTCAAAACCAGCCGTATGACCAGAACCTGACTTTTTTTATGCCGCGAAATTTTGTTGACCAGCAAAGCGGACAATCCGTAACGCTGAACGGAATTACCGTTACCCAAATTGTTGGTATGCCTGCGGGATTAGCATATACCTGCGACCAACCCGGTTGTGCTTATACTGTTACTGCAGATTCACGCGGTTGTGTAAAAATCTGTGGAACACCAACTGTACCCGGAAACTACAATGTAGTGGTTTCGGTAGTAGCAAACGTTACAACTCCAATCGGAACTATTAATAACCCTGCAAGTTTTACCTTATTCTTAATTGTTGAACCTGCTCCGGGCGGAAATCCTTATTTCGGTTTCAATCCCCCCTCAGCTTGCGGTGAACTGGATGTTACCTATGAGGCATACCTTGATTTTTCACCTAATCAGGTTACTGAATATGCTTGGGATTTTGATAACGGAAATACTTCAACACAACAAAACCCACCAGTACAGAATTATGGAACACCGGGTGATTATTATCCAAGCCTAACTACAACAGTTTACAATTATGTAATGACCGATGTAACTGTTACCGCTTCGGGTTCAGGGTGGTGCGGTGATATTGAAGAAGTAAGCCTCTTCGGAGTTTGTCAGGGTGCGCCTGATTTATTTTTTGCCTTTACCAACGGAACACAGAACTATACTTCATCTGCGGGAAGCAACAACCTTTCTAACTCATGGAGCAACCTCGGACTTGTTCTTGAAAATCCAGCCTTCTCTCTTAATTTCTGGGATCAGGACGGAACATCACAGAACGATAACCTTGGAAACTTCCCAACCTATGTTACAGCTCCGGGAACATTTAACTTCACAACACCTGAAACATTCGGAACTTATACCATTGCTTTAGTGGTTGATACCGTTTACCAGACACAAGACACCATTACTGTTTTTGCAAATCCACCCATTCCTCCAATTCTTGCTGTGCCTAACGATAGCGTTTGCCTTGGAGATTCTGCCTTGCTCACTACCATTTCAGGTCCTTTTAATTATCAATGGTCAAGAAGTCAGACCTTTATTTCAGACAGCATTGCAGTTTGGGCAAGTATTCCCGGATTGACAGGATATTATAACCTGCTTATTACTGACACTACTACTTTCTGTATAAGCAATGCCGACTCTATCAAAGTAAATTTTGTGAACTTTCCGGCACAACCGTTTATCACCTTTAACCCTTCTATAGACGCATTGGAAATAACCAATAATAACAATGGTTTGTATGATGTGCAGTGGTATAATAATGGCGAACTGGTGGTCGACTCAACAGGCAACACACTTGGCGGGCAAACCACAGCAGGGCCTTACACAGCTATCTTTACAAATTCAATAGGCTGCTCAACCGAATCATTTCCATTTACACTTTGTCTGGCAGGAGGTATTGCCTCCGTTTCTAAAGACACACTTTGCTGCGGTAATCTTGCAGAGGTACTTTCTGAAGGTTTTGTAGCCAGCCCCGGATTTAATGTAGCATGGGCGGTAACACCAACTAACTTTGGTCCTGTAAGCAATCAGCAACAGGCAAGCGCGGCCAATGATTTAGGTTATGTTTTCCCGGGCTTAAATGATTCATCTTACACCATTCAGCGTCAGTGTGCAAACCTTGCAGACAGTCTGGATGAGGGCTGGTATTACATCACACCATTTATTGCAGAAGCTGCAAACATAACTCCTGTGGTTTGGGATACACTTACTGCATACTGCCGCCCTAACATGACTATTTGCCCAATTATTACTGGTGACAGCGGATGGGCACTTGACCCACTGGTATTTATTTTTCCTGACGGAACTTCGTACAATGTAAACGACCAGTACCTTCCCGGAAACCACATTGTTATTTCACAACAGATAATTGATTTATTGCCGGGCGGAACATTGCCTTGTATTCCGCTTACTTCACTTTTCCCGGGTGACCCTAACGGTACATGGATTATTTCGGCAACTAACATGGGAACAGGTGCTGTATCGGTTAACGTTCCTCCTTTCCAGATTATTAACTATGCAGATAGCTGCAACCTGATTACCGAAGATCAGGTGTATACATTTGATGAACTTAATATTGATTTAGCTCCGGGACAAACAGAGTCTGTTCAGCTTGTGGTTCCTCCTGTGCCGGGCGAATTCCCTGCCATTGTTGAAAGTTGTTCAGGCTTTGGTCAACGTGATTCAGTTTATCTGAAAAACTGTTTCCCTGAACTTACCTGCACTATTTCAATTGACTCAATTCAAGGACAAAACGTAACTACCTATGATGGCTCAAACGGATTTATTGATGTAGAGGTGAGCGGAACAGCAGCGCCTTACACTATATCATGGAGTAACGGGTCAACCAATGAAGACCTTTATAACATTGCAGCCGGAACCTATACCATTACCGTTACTGATGCAAACTGTTCACGCAGTCTTACCATTGTAATTACACAACCGCCAAATGGTATTGAAGAAAACGGAACTCCGGGTTTCAGTCTGTTGCAGAACATTCCTAATCCGTTTAACAGCAGTACGGTTATCAACTTTGTTTCTGACCTTCCGGGTGATTATGTGCTTACGGTTACTACTATTGAAGGCAAACTTTTAGAAAGCCGTCAGGTGCAGGCATCGTCAGGTCTTAATAAAATCGAATTCTTTACAGGCAATCTTCCTGCAGGAGTTTACTTCTATACGTTAAGTAATAAAGAAGTAAGAGCTACAAAGAGAATGATGATTGCGAAAGACTAAGGTTTTCCACCATACATTGTTCACTAAACAACCCTTGCAATTTGCAGGGGTTGTTTGTGCGCGAAGCGCACCTCTTCTTCCACCTCTCCTTTTTATTGACCACAAATTGTCATTCCGAACCCCGCTTTTTTTGCGGGGTGAGGAATCTCATTGTTCTTATACTTAACTCCTTTAATAGTTATGTGGATAAATAGAATTTGTAAATTTGTTTGCATAAACATCACTTCAACCCATGAAGAAAAATAGCAACACAAAAGCATACGCAAAACAACAACCTGTTAAAAAAGTAAAAGAGCCGGCTGCTGTTTACAAAACCGCTAAAACAGAAACTATCATGAAACATGTAACCATTGGTATCCCTAATAAACAGTATGCCATGGTTCTTAAATTAGTTAAGAGCCTTCCTGATATCACTATAAGAGAGGAAGAAGATTTTGTTATACCAGAATGGCAAAAAGAGATTGTACGCCAACGCATAAAAAATGCAAAGCCCGAAAACTTTAAATCCTACAGTGAGGTGCAAAAAAATCTGAAGAAGAAATATGGCTTATAATGTTGTACTGGAACAAACCGCCATTGATGATTTAGACAAAGCAGTTGCTTATCACATACAGTTCTCATTATCCAAAGCCAGACGAGTTGAAAATGAAATGAGCAAAGCTGTTTCAACACTTGAGCATAATCCTTATTTCATGTTTCGTTATGATGATGTAAGGTGTTTACCGCTTGGTAAAAAACTACCCTATATGTTGCACTTCACTATTGACGAAGCAACAAAAACAGTATTTGTTTTTGCTCTTTTCAATACACTTCAGAACCCTGATAAATATCCTCCTTCTTCCTCTGTGTAACAACCTTTGCGCCTTCGCGCCTTTGCGAGCCACCAATAAATCTCTGTGCACCTCCTTGCCACCTCCTTCTTTCTCTGTGTAACCCCCTTCGCACCTTTGCGACTTTGCGAGCCACCAATAAATCTCTGTGCATCTCCGTGGCACCTCCTTCTTCCTCTGTGTAACAACCTTTGCGCCTTTGCGAGCCACCACCCAAAACATTCCCCCGTTTCACCTGTTTTACTTCTCACCGAATACCTTGTTAATGCGAAACAGATTTTCCTACATTTACTCGCTTTTTTCAATCATTGAATGAATATAAAACGACTTCTTGTTCTTGCGGTAATACTTTGTTTCATTGCTGCTATGTCCGTTTTCAGTCCCGGACAAAACGCTGTAAAAGCATCCTTTCATACCGAAGAAGAACTTGCTGCCTTCCGCGACCATAGCCGCGCACCCATAGGTGAGGGCAGTTACTTTCTCAACTCTTTCCGTTGCAGCGGATGTCATGGTAAAGACTCATCACACATCTCTAACATCAATGAAGCAGGCGAAGACGTAAACCTTTACGACCACTGGCAACCCACCATGATGGCCAACAGCGCCCGCGACCCTTTGTGGCGTGCTAAGGTTACACAGGAGATAACCATTAACCCCGCCCATGCAGGCGAACTACAGGACAAATGTACCAGCTGCCACGCACCCATGGGCCGCTACACACAGTTTTATCACGGTGGCGGACACTACACCCTTGACCAGATTGATAACGACACGCTTGGAATGGACGGTGTATCGTGCTCGGCCTGTCATACCATCGGCTCACCCGGTTTGGGAACCATGTTCTCGGGTAACATACCGTTTGATACAACGCGCAAAGAATACGGCCCTTTTCCAAGCCCCGAAACAGGACCTATGATATTGTATGAAGGTTTCACCCCTACCTTTAGTCTGCACATGGATTCGGCAAAGCTCTGTTCACCTTGCCACACGCTGTACACCAATACTGCCGACCTTGATGGCAACCTTACCGGAAACACTTTTCCTGAGCAGGCAACCTATCACGAGTATCTTAATTCATCATTCCCTGCCAACAGCATTACCTGTCAGAAATGCCACATGCCCCGCATTGAAGATCCTATCATAATAGCCAACGGTCAAACGGGATTAACGGGGCGCACACCCTTTAATCAACACACCTTTGCGGGTGCAAACTTCTTTATGCTTAATCTGATTAAGAATAACAAAGCCGCACTCAATATTTATGTTGACGATTGGAAGTTTGACTCCACCATTGCCGCCACCTCGCGTTCATTAAAGCTGCAATCACTTAACCTTAATCTGTCGCTCGACAGTGTTACAGCCGATACCGTTTACTTTACCGTAAAGCTGAAGAACAAAGCAGGTCATAAGTTTCCTTCGGGCTATCCTTCGCGCAGGGCGGTGGTGCAGTTTGTTGCACTCAGTGCTAATAACGATACGGTATTCAAATCAGGAATATTCGGCAGCGATTTTCGCGTGAATAACGAAACACCTGCATACGAACCACACCACAATGTTATAAAGCAAAACGGAAAATCACAGATCTATGAAATGGTAATGGGCGATGTAAATAACAATTACACTTCAACCCTTGAACGTGCTGCCGTAATGTTGAAAGACAACCGCATTCCGCCCGAAGGCTTTACTGCTTCATCATCGGTTTACGATACCGTTGCGGTGGTGGGTGTAGGCGCAGGCGATACCGACTTCAACATCGAAAATTCAGCAGAAGGTTCGGGCATTGATTATGTGCATTACCATGTTCCCGTTGCAGGTTTCTCAGGTGATATTTCGGCTTATGCACGCATGTATTATCAAACCGTAGCTCCCAAGTTTCTTGACGAGATGTTTGCCCTCAGCACTGCACAGATTAACACCTTCCGTGATATGTATAACACTGCCGACAAGCAACCCTTCCTGATGCAGCACGATAGCCTACTTAATGTGCAACTCATCACCGGAATTAAAGAACAGAACAATGAACTTATCGTTTATCCTTCACTTACGGTTGACGGCAGGATTTCAATTTCTTCACCAACTGACATTAAAACCATCACTGTTTATAATGCAGAAGGTCAGTTAATACTGTCGCAAAGCAACACCGGACGCCAGACAAGAATAACCCTGCCCCAGACTTCCGGCATCTATTTTATAATGATTCAAACCGCTAATAAATCTTTTCACCGAAAAGTGTTGCGGCAATAAATTAATTCTCCTACTATTACAACCTATTACCCTGAACATCAATTAAAACCTAATTAATAAACCATGAAACATTTTACTCTTAAAAGTGCAGTTGCTTTGTGTAGCCTTGCCGTTGCAGGTATCAGCACATCGTTTGCACAACTTTCTTTTACCAATTCAAACGCACGGCTTGCAACTACTACCCACAGCGGCTGTGTTGTAACTGTAACCGATGTAAACTTTGACGGATTGGATGACTTGGTTAGAATGGATCAGGGATACCTTGTAAATGTTGATATTCAGGAACGCGATGGCAACTTCACCAACTATTACATCACTAATAACGGAGGAGGCAGCTCATGGGGTATGGCCGTTGCCGATATTGACCAGAACGGATACAAAGACATTATAGCAGATGGTGCGGGAGGTATTAACTTGATTAAACTCTTCTGGAATGGCACTACTTTTACTTCTACCAGCACTACACTTAGCAACTCAGGTTTCTTTTTGCAAAACATAAGCATCTGCGATATAAACAATGATGGATGGCTTGATGTTTTCTGCTGCGATGACGATGCAGCTGCTCACATGTATGTAAACAATGGTTCAGGAACATTGAACCTGAATACAGCCATAATCAATTTTGCAATTTATCCCGGAACCAATTACAATGGCGACCCTGCTGACTCAGGTAACTACGGCAGCGTTTGGACCGACTTTGATGGCGACAGCGACCTTGACCTTTTTATTGCACACTGCCGTCAGAGTTCATCAAGCAACACCGACCTGCGCAGAAAAGACCGTTTGTTTGTTAATAACGGAAACAACGTGTATACCGAAAATGCAGCAACATACGGAATTGAACCTGTTGGAAGCTACAACCAGACATGGACTTCTATGTTCGGTGATATTGACAACGATGGCGATTTTGATTTAGGTCTTGTAAATCACGATACTCCAAGCCAGATTTATTCAAATGACGGAACAGGTCATTACACCAACATTACTACAGGTTCAGGTTTTACTTACAGCGGAAACTACATTGAATCAGTAATGGAAGATTTTGACAATGATGGATACCTCGACATTCTTATCTCAGGGCCGGAGTGGAAATATTTTAAAAACGATGGCGACAATACTTTTACTGAACAAAGCGGATTGTTTGCAAACAACGGAATGTCTTCATTTGCAATCGGTGATTTAAATCACGATGGTTTTATTGATGTGTTTGCTTCTTACGGTGATATTTATGTATCACCAACAAATATTGATGACGTTCTTTACCTGAATAATAAAAACGCTAACCACTTCATCACCTTTGATCTGGAAGGAACAACCAGTAACAAAGGTGCAATCGGTGCAAAGGTTACTATCCACGGTGCATTCGGAACACAGGTGCGTGAAGTACGTGCAGGCGAAAGCTACGGAACCATCAACTCATCACAACTGCACTTTGGTTTAGGCCAAAACGAAGAAATCACTTCTGCTGATGTTTGGTTTCCTTCAGGTGAGACACAACATTTCGATAATCTTGCAGCTGACCAGTTTGTAACTGTGTTGGAAGCAACATGCAGCATCACCGGAAACATCATCCCGGGTCCGCATATCATTTGCACAGGTCAATCAACAACACTTACAGCTGTTGGCGGTTATACTTCTTACCTCTGGAATACTGGTGAAACCACACAATCGGTTACAGCTAACTCTACCGGTTCTTACTTTGTAAAAGTTTCAAACGGAACATGCAGCAACACTTCTGCATTGATTGATGTAGAAGTTAGCCCTGACGAAACACCAACCGTTACAGCAGGCGGAGAATTGCTTTTCTGTGAAGGTGGTTCAGTTACTTTAAATGGTATTTCTCCATCTGCAACATCTTATCTGTGGTCACCGGGTGGTGCAACAACACAGTCTTTTGATGCAACACAGGCAGGTGATTATACCTTAACCATTCAAGGGGTTTGCGGTTCGTTTACTTCTTCAGCTATTACAGTAGATGTGCTTCCTGCTGCTGCTCCAACAGCAAACGATGTTACACTTAGTTTCCCTGCATCAACTACATTGAATGCAACCGGTAACAATCCGCAGTGGTATGATTTGCCCGTAGGCGGCACCTTGTTGGGTTCAGGAAACTCTTACACAACTCCTGTCCTTAATGCTCCTACTACTTATTATGTAGAAGACATCACTACTTATCCGGGAGGAACACAATACACAGGTATTACTGCTCACTCAGGAAACACCTTCAGCGGAAATACTACCAACGGAAACCTGATCTTTGATGTAACATCAAACTGCACATTGGTATCAGTAAAAGTATACACCGATACACAAGGCAACCGCGAAATACAATTGAAAAACTCAGGTGGAACTGTTATTGCAAGTTTAACTGCAAACATTCCTGTTGGTGAGTCTCGTGTAACCTTAAACTTTGCACTTACTCCCGGCTTTAGCTATGAGTTGACTACTAATGCAACAGTGAACAATACCAACTTTGGTTACAATGCTCCGCGTCTGCAACGTAACAGCAGCGGTGTTGCCTATCCGTACACTATTACTGATGTGTTGTCAATCACAGGTTCTAATCAGGGTGCACAGTACTACTACTACTTCTACGATTGGGAAGTTGAGTTGGCTTCTACAGAATGTGTAAGCGAGCGCGTTCCGGTTGTGGTTGATATTGCAACAGGAATAAACACTGTGAACGTAAACGCAATTAGCCTTTATCCTAACCCGGCAAAAGACAGATTGTTTATAAGCCTTAATAATCAGGCTTACAACAAAGTATTTGTAAACGTAATGGATCTGGAAGGAAGAACAGCTGCTCAACAGGCTTTCTATAACACTGCACCATCGCAAAAGCTGGAGATCGGATTAAGCAACCTTGCAGAAGGTGTTTATTTGATTAAAGTTATTGCTGACGGAACAGAAAGTGTTTACAAAGTAGCGGTTAAATAACTCGAACTGAAATAGCTGTAAATAAAAAACTCTCCCCATCGGGAGAGTTTTTTATTTCGTCACACTGAACTTGGTTCAGTGTCTTAATAGTATGAGATGCTGAAATAATCCCGATAGCTATTGGGACAGCATGATTGTTTTTATTCTTTATCCATCAATTCTTTTATTTTTCTGTCTTCCCAGTCCTGCCCGAATTGGTTAAACACAAACACTCCGCAGAAATGCCAGAACAATCCAAAGCCCCAGCCCAGCATTGGCCAATAAAACCAGTAATGCTCAGGCGAAGTGATGAGATTAATAATTACAAGAAATGAATTAACCACAAGGTAGCTTACAAGATGACTGTAAAATCCTTTCAGTTTTTTTGCACGCTTTTTTGCGCGGAGATATTTTGCGGTTTCGTTTTCCATGGTTTGTAGTTTTGTTTATACAAAGCTATAAACTTTTTATTCCGTAATGCTGTCCCGATAGCTATCGGGATTGTTTCAGCATCTTTTGATAAGACTCCGAAACAAGTTCGGAGTGACGACATTCTCAAAACAAAACCCTGTACATCGCAGTAGGAAAAATACCAAACTGATAACTGGTTGTTATTTCCTGCTTGCGTTGGTCATACTCTTTCCTGAAAATATTTTTACGGTTTAGGATATTCTGCAAATCAACAAACACTTCGTGTGTTACTTTCTTGCCGTTAGATTTGAAAGAGATTTTGAAGTCAAGGCGGAAATAATCTTTCAGTTTGTTGTTGTATGCCTGATCATAATAATAAACGCTATTGCCACTTGCTGTTGATGCATCGAGATTAATTGGGATGTATCGCTTGCCTCCTGCAAATGTGACTTTAGCATCAAAGCCAACGGTTTTATTTTGCTTCTTCTTGCTTACATTAAATTCTTTCCCGCCCAATACATTCACAGTATAGTTTCCATTGAATGCAGTGTTGCGCAACACACCATCACTGCCTTTGTATTTTGATTCATAAAGTGAAGAGGTAAATAAAGTGTACCAACCTTTTGAATAGAATTTTTCAGCGGTAAATTCTAATCCGTAGTTATAGCCTGTTCCTTTATTTACCAGACTATCAGTATCGGGCGTGTCAAAGTTTGCACCTGTATTTACCAATGAATAATACGATGAACGCTGCTCAACAGGCAATTTGCTCAGGTATTGAAAATACGTTTCGAATTTGAAACGCATGCCTTTTATTGCAGTGTTATCATAAGCCAGCACCACTTGTTTGCTTTGTGATAAACTCATGTTTTTGTTGGTCTGTGCAGAGCTTCCGTCATTATAATCTGTTTTTACAAAATAGGCTTGCAACATTTGTATCTGACTGTGAAAGCCGGCACCAAAACTCAATGCATTTCCTTTTCCCATGTCCCATTTCAAACCCATGCGCGGTTCAACTGCATAACTGTTGTTCAGAAAAAATTGTTGATAATGAACTCCGGTGGTAACAGAAAGATTATCAGTAAAACGATGTTGCCACTGCATGTATGCTTGTAAAAGAAAAGAATTGCCATTGAAGTTGCGCAGCGTGATGAAATGTGTTCCGTTAATCAAGGTGCTGTCTGTAAAATCAAAACCGTAACGGTCTAGAATAAATCCTGTTTTCACAGTATTCTTTGCGCTGAATTTCTTGTTGACACTATAATTAACTGTCAACTTATGTTGTGAAGAGCGATTGCGGTAAGATGGAATAGGAGTGCCATCAACGGTACTGAGCGAATCGTCTTTTATATTATTCCTCGTTCCTGACATAGCAATAATCAGTTTTGAAAACACCTTCTCGCTGAAGAAGAACGTATGCGATAAACCAACCGTACCCATATCAGAACCAAAGTAATTATCTGATCCGCCTGAAGCATAGGTATCATTCTTCTTGCCTTTGCTTTCAAGCAACTCAATGTAGCTTGTTCCACCCACACCGAACAAAGAAAAGATACCGGCTTTCTTAGTAGGGAAATGGAATTTAAATGACACATCCTGATATAAAGGTAATGCTCCTCCTGAACCAAAATCAACACCAAACAAAGCAACCAACGCAAGAACTGAATAGCGGTAATTGACAAGATAACTTGCTTTGTGCTTTTTAGAGAAAGGCCCTTCTAATCCAACTTCAAGCCCGTTAAAACCCACCTGCGCCATGTATTCACGCTTCTCATTATTTCCATGTCGCATGCGTAAATCAAACACACCCGACATGGCGTTGCCGTATTCAGCAGGAAATGCTCCCGTAAAAAAATCAGAACGATCAAGAACGTTGTTATTCAGAATATTTATTGGTCCGCCCGTTGACCCCAAATTACCAAAGTGACTTGGATTTGGAATATCAACACCATCTAAACGATAGAGCAAACCAATAGGTGAATTGCCGCGAATGATAATATCGTTACGGGCATCATTCGCTTCGGTAACACCGGCAAAGTTGGCTGCCATACGAGCCGGGTCGCCACGGGAACCGGCATATTTACGTGTGTCTTCAACAGTAAATGAACGTGCACTTACTGTTGCCATCTCATTAAGTGTTTGTGATTTATCGCGCTCGCCACTGATGACAACTTCTTTACCCATCACAACACTTTCTTCTAACTCAATATCTATTATGGTTTCTTTACCGGTGTTCACAATTACAGGAATTGTTGTTTCCTTATAACCGAGGTAAGAAATCTTCAGTTGTTTTCTTCCTACAGGTACTCCGGTAATTTTAAAAACGCCTTCTTCGTCAGTTGCGGTTCCAAGAAGTTTAACCGAATCAACAACAACAACACTTGCGCCAGGCAAAGCTGATTGCGATTGCTTATCCACCACTTTACCCCGAATAGTTTGCAGGTAGCTTTGGGCAGTGACCTGACCGAAACAAAAAATAAAAAGAAAGGCAATAAAACCGCGCATTTGACTGCAAATTTAATTTCTTGCCGAACTAAACAGATGCGTTTTAAAATTCATCTGCAATCCTTATGTTTGCAAGAAACAATTTTGGTTTAGTGCGATATCCTTTTTTACCCATCACTTCTTTTTTAGGCAGAGTCTTTTTTCTGCTTTTATTAATTAACAATTGTCAATTGTCAATTGTTAATTGCTTTTCTCAGGAAGGCAGTTCCTACATCACCAATTTTAACCTTAGCGAAACAGTTTATAGTAATCAGAACTGGTCTATTGTCCAGGATAATGATGAGGTAATGCTTTTTGCAAACCGCAGAGGTGTGCTTACATATGATGGAGCTTTTTGGAAAGAAATAAGCCTGCCCGATATTATTTTTACGATGGTTGCTGATCCTCAGAAAAGCAGAGTTTATGCAGGTTGCAGAAATGGTTTCGGATATCTTTCAAAAGATGAAAAGGGAATTTATAACTATACTGAACTTTCATCAACGCTGCCAAACACCTCAGAAATTTCAAAATTGGAACTGACTTCAGATGCTGTTTATTTTTATAATAATGAGAGCATCAGCCGATGCTTAGTTAGTAATCTCAACAATACACGCCAATGGACAACTACTTCAGAAAATCCATTTGCCGGAACTATAAAATTCAAAGACAAGATTTATGTATTGGTTTCAGGCAAAGGATTACATGTTATTGAAAAGGATACGCTGCTGGAAGTAAAAGGAACTTCTTCTCTGCCTAATGAAATTTTATTCAGTGCGGCTTTTGATCAAAGCCATGTACTAATTGGATCAAATACAGATGAACTTTTTCTTTTTGACGGAAAATCATTCACCAAATTTTTATTTGAAGGACAGAAACATGTTACAGAAAATATTCTTGCAACAGGCGTTGATCTCAACGAAAATGAAATTGTAATTTCAACAGTGACAGGTGGCTGCATTATTATTAATAAGAAAACGGGAGCTACATCACAGTCAATAAATTATCGCACTGGTTTGCCTGATGATGAATTGTATGCAATCGGTAAAGACCGCAATAACGGGCTTTGGCTTTCACATGAGTATGGATTAAGTCGCATTGATAACAATCTTCCTGTGCGCAATTACAGTTCATATCCCGGACTGGAAGGAAATCTGAATGCAGTTGCTACAATTGGTACAACAGTATATGTTGCAACCAGTCAAGGTGTTTATTTTCTTACCAAGACCTATGACACACAGGAAGTGAAAAAATTATTTCAACTTCAGGATAGAGAAAAATTAGAGCGCACAAGAACAGAAGAAAAAAAACAAACCGGTCAGGCTGACCTGCAAAAATTGTTTGATACACCAATTGAAAGTTCTCAACCAGACAAACCTGATAAAGAAGCTAAAAAAGAACTACGAGAAGAAAAAAAGAAAAAGAATAAAGACAAATGGAATGCTTTGTTCGGCTCAAAAAAGAAAAAACAATTACAGAAAGCAAATGAAGAAGAGAGTGCAGAGCCAGAAGAAGTAGTTCAAACAGAAACCGAAAGTCAGACACAACCTCCTGTTCAAAATGAAAAACAGCAACCTGTAAAAACTGCTGAACAGAAAACAAAATCTGTAAAGTCTGAAACACCTTCAGCCGCACAAAAATCATTCGGAACATATATTTTTAAAAAAATAAACGGACTGAATGAAAAATGCAAGCAGATGCTTGCATTCAAAGAGCAATTACTTATTGCAACAAACATGGGCTTATATGTTGTTAAAGATGATGCAGCAAAGATTTTGGTTCCAAATCGTTATATCAATTGCATTGCCGCTTCTGAAAATCACAATCGTTTTTATATAGGCACAAATAACGGTTTCTTATCAGTAAGATGGGACGGAACTGCCTGGCTGGTTGAAAATGGTTTTGAAAATTTCAGCAGCCCTGTTTATTCAATTACTGAAGATCGGGGAAAAAGTTTATGGCTGGGCAGTGATGGTGTTGTTTACAACACTGTCCTGAGCGAAACCGCAGGAATTACAGCAACAAAAGCGTACTCGTTTGAAAAAGACTATGCCGAAAAAGTAATTACAGGGAGAGTAGACGGCAAAGTGAATTTTTTCCTTTCATCAGGAATTTATGCTTACGATGCGGCAAAAGATTCGCTGGTTCATGCTGATAAAAATTCTGATGGGATAATTAAAAAATTTAACAGGCGCTATGTCTCTTCTCAGGAAGATATTACGTGGGCATATAACAATACTGAAAAAAAATGGAAGAGTTATAAAAACAATGCTTCCCAAAATTTGATTTATTCCGCATATCTGGATTTGTTTGATGGCATCCAGAATATTTTCGTTGATGCACTGGGAAATTTCTGGGTAATTGACGGAGAAAATACGCTTTATAAAATTTTGCCTTCCGATAAATTTATTGAAATGCACGATTTTAATGTCTATATCCGCGGAGTTTCAGATAATCAGGAAAATAATTTTTCGTTAGAACAATTAGTGGTGGATGCAGCTAATAACATGTTATCGTTTAAAATTGCTGCCCCATATTATCTGAAAACAGATGCAACAGAATACCAATATATTATTGACGGTTTAATGACCGACTGGAGTAAATGGGATTCAAATTCGGAAATTGGACCTTTTCCTTTGCCACCCGGAAGTTATACGCTTAGAGTGCGTGCCCGCAATATTCTTGGAACAGTAAGCTCAGAAAAGACATTGTCGTTTTCCATCAATCCTCCTTTTTACAAAACCTGGTATTTTTATTTATTGTATGCTTTAGTCGGTGTTGGATTAGTATGGCTTTTTATCCGTTTTCGTGAAGCAAGTCTTAAACGCGAGCAAGCCCTACTTGAAGAAAAGGTAAGGTTGCGTACATCTCAGCTTGCTGAACAAAAAGAGAAAACGGAAGAATTATTATTAAACATCTTACCACATGAAACAGCTGAAGAACTGAAATCAAAAGGTTTTGCAACCACACGTTTTTATAATATGGCGTCAGTAATGTTTACTGATTTTAAAGATTTTACAAAAATTTCGGAGACCATGAAACCGACTGAACTTATTGGTGAACTGGATAGTTGCTTCAGAAAATTTGATGATATAATTGAAAAATATAGTTTGGAAAAAATAAAAACCATTGGCGATTCATATATGTGTGCAGGTGGAATACCCAAAGCAGATGATTTTAACCCTATTCGTATAACACTTGCCGCACTGGAGATTTGTGAATTCATGGACCAAAGAAGAAAAGAGAAAAAAGTAATTGCTCCGTTTGAAATAAGAATCGGTATTCACACAGGACCTATTACTGCAGGTGTTGTTGGTAAAAAGAAATTTGCTTACGATATATGGAGCGATACAGTGAATACTGCCAGCCGCATGGAATCAAGCGGGAAAGTTGGCAAAGTAAATGTTTCAGGAACAACACATGAATTTATTAAAACCTATTTTGATTGTGAACACCGCGGTAAAATAGAGGCAAAAAACAAAGGAGAAATTGATATGTACTTTGTAACAGGTATAAAAGAAAGATATTCTGTAAATGGCAAAGGGAAATTACCAAATGAACTATTTCTTGAACTGCTTGCTTCTGAAGAATCATTGCAAAAAGCCTGACCATTGAGGTATCTCACAGCTGATTATATTTTTCCAATTTCCAGTCCGCCAATTAAAAATGGTGTTGTAGTTATTGACGATGATGGCAAAATTCTGTCTGTCACTTCGAGCGTAGCCGAGAAGCAATCACAAATAATAGAATATCATTCAGGCATTCTCTGCCCAGGTTTTGTAAATACGCATTGCCATCTCGAACTGTCGCACATGAGAGGTGTAATCCCCGAAAAGAAAGGGCTTACAGGGTTTATCAAGAATTTTATTGCCGCAAGAAAAACATTTTCTTCTGAACAAATTGAGATTGGAATTGCATCTGGAGAAAAAGAAATGCTGGAGAACGGCATTGTTGCAGTAGGTGATATTTGCAATGTTGCAGATACTTTTAAACAGAAAGCAAAGAAGAATTTAAAGTACTACAACTTTATTGAAGGCTTTGATTTTTTTCCCGAGAATACAGAAGTTGAATTAAATAGGGTTGATAATGTAATTAAAGAGTTGATTCAAATCGATGCACTCGCTGATTACTCAGCTGTTCCTCATGCACCATATTCAGTTTCGGAAAAATATTTTCAGACATTTTCTAAACATTCACCTGAAAAAATTCTTTCTATTCACAATCAGGAAAGTGCTGAAGAAAATCTGATGTTCCGAGAGGGGAAAGGAAAAATTATTGAATTTTTTGCTTCTATTGGAATGGACTTCTCACATTGGAATGCTAGCAGCAAAAGTTCATTGCAAACTGTACTTGGTTACTTTCCGAATGAGAATAATGTATTGCTGGTGCATAACACATTCACCGACCTCGAGGACGTGAAATTTGCAGAATCTTGCAGTAAGAATATTTATTGGGCAACATGTCCTAATGCAAATCTTTACATTGAAAACAAATTACCTGATTATAATTTGTTCATTGAAGCTGGTGCAAAAATGACAATAGGAACAGATAGTCTTGCTTCAAATTATTCACTTTCAATTCTTGATGAGATGAAAACAATCTCGCAACACTTTCCGCAAATTAATTTAGAAATACTCTTGAAATGGGCAACATTGAATGGTGCAAAAGCATTAGGATTCCAAAATGAATTTGGATCGTTTGAAGCCGGTAAAAAACCGGGAGTACTTTTAATAGAGAATATAAACCTTGATAAGATTTATATTACTGCTGCATCTAAAGTGAAGCGCTTGGTTTAACTACCAATCTTCCTTTGCAGGCAAACCTTTATCTTCCATGCCCGTGATCATGGCATCAATGGTTTTCTTAATTTCCTGATCAACACTAGTCAGCCATTGTGCATGTTTTTCGGCATCGGCAGGTGCAGAGTTTTTACCTTGTGGCAGTTCATGATTCCATTGCTCAATTCCCTGATAGGAAGTTGCCATCTCATTTATTTTGGTGATGGTGTATTTATAACGTCCGTCTTTAAACAGCAGAAATAAACTGTATTGAATGGTAGCCACTTTTGTTTCTACTCCTTTTTTATCCTTTGCCATCAAAGGAATACGGATAAAACCTTCTATTTCATACTTCAAAGAATCGTCAGTTCTTATTTTTTCTGTTGGATTTTTAAAATAAGAAAAGAACCATTTTTTTCCGCGTTTATATAATTCAGGAGCAGTAGTTCCTTGTATATTCATTACAGCAGTATAGGTAATGTACTCATTTTTATCATCCATTGGCAGTTTTGGAAAAACTACAGGCTGTGTTTTTTGTGCTAATAAAGTTGTTGCAGTGAAAATTGAAATGAAAAGGAAAAACAGTTTTTTGTTCATGAGATTAAAGTAAATTTTGTGAGCAGCAAAAATAGAAATTAGATTGCTTCGCTGCATTTGCAACAACACGAAATCAAAAATAAAGCCAAAGAAAATTAGTTCGAACCGTTTTCGGTTGTTTCTTCTGTGCACTCATCAACAACAACAGGTTCAAGTTCCTGACCTAAAACACCAAGACCGATGCTTTTATAATAATTGTTGAACATATTTACAGCAATATCATTGCGGGTGGTAGAACTTTCAACTCCCAATACAATGGAAATTACACGATGGTCGCAACGTTTTGAAGTGGCAACTATACAGGTTTTTGCATTTTTGGTGTAGCCTGTTTTCAATCCGTCAATTTCGTTCTTATAATATTTAACCAGTTTGTTACGGTTTTCATATTCCAGTTGATTGTAGCCGTTGTGAATGGTTTCTTTTTCGCGGCTTGCAATTTCTACATACTCAGGATGTTTCAGCGCTTCTCTGGCTAAAATAAGTAAATCTTCAGCAGTAGAATAATTGTCTTTATTCCCTTTTTGTATTCCCGGCAAACCATTAGAATTCCAGAAATGAGTGTTTTTCATCCCTAGTTCTTGAGCTTTTTCGTTCATACGTTGAACAAAATAATCTTCCGTTCCGCAACCCCATTGTGCAAGTAGAAATGCTGCATCATTCCCTGAACGAATCATAGCTGCTTCAAAAAGGTCTTCAACGGTTACAATAGCTCCTTCTTTCAGGAACACCCTTGAGTCCATAACCAGACTTGCCTCTTTGGTAACTTTTACCGGAGTTTTCCAGTCAATAACACCTGCTTTTATGTCTTCAATGGTAAGTAATGCAACCATCATTTTTGTAAGGGAAGCAATAGGAACCTGTGTTTTCATCTGCTTTTGCCAAACAATTGTGTTGGTGTTCATATCATAGATTAATCCCGCACGCATATATTTTTCGCTATAACCTAATGTTGAATCAATAGCAATTGAGAATTCATTGCTTTTTTTGGTGCGCAGAACTCCGGTAGTATCATTCGACATTATGCCGTTACCATAGCCCATACCGGGCATTCTTCCGGGAAGCAGAAGAATAAGTAAAACAACAATTATAGGTGCTATGAACTTGCGCATGGCTTTTAATAGTACAACGTTGTTTTTCTTTAAATATTGCATTTGAAGGATGCAAGTATAAAACAACATAACTTAAAACGCAATTAAACCTGAAAGGTTCTTTTTAACAGCAGAATGTTTAAAAGACTTTAGATTTAGCTGAATTGACGAGGGTTTCAGCTATAAGAAAGTCGGAAGGTGTAGTAATTTTGATGTTTTCGGTGTTACCTTCTACTAAATGCACTGTAAATCCAGATGACTCCACCACACTCGCATCATCAGTAAAGAAAGCTTGGTACTCAGTCTGATAAGCAGAAATAAGCACATCAGAACGGAAACATTGGGGTGTTTGCACTAAAACATGTTTATTACGGTCTAAAGAGCGGTTTTCATGCCCGTTATAGAAGCGGATGGAGTCGTTTAACGGTACAAATGGAACAGCAGATCCAAACTTCTCTGCTGCTTCGTAAGTGCGTGAAATAGTTTGAGTTGAAACTAACGGACGGGCTGCATCATGAACACCGACAATTCCTTTTTCGGTTATTACCTGAAGCCCGTTTTGCACTGAATGAAATCGGGTTTCGCCACCCGTAACTAATTTGTGAGGAATACTAAAATTGTATGCGATGCAAAGTTTTTCCCATTCCGAAAAAAAATCGGCTGGTAAGGCAATAATAATTTCAGTTGTGCTATCAAAATTGTAAAAAGCCTCTAAAGAATAAAACAGAACAGGCTTTCCGGCAAGCGGCAAAAATTGTTTGGGCGTAGAAGAATGCATCCGTGTGCCCGAACCTCCTGCTACTATTATGGCGTATCTCTTCATCCGTTTATACTTTTCCAGATTGCATCTTTCAGCGTCAGAATTCCCTTTTGAGTATGCGATGATATGAAAAGTATCTCAACTCCTTTCACTGTTTTCTTCACTTCCTTTTTCAGATCGGTTTCCAGTTCATCGTCCAGCAAATCGCACTTTGAAATAGCCAGCAAATGCTTTTTATGCAGCAATTCAGGATTATATTCTTTCAATTCATTCAGCAGAATTTTATACTCCTTTGCTATATCGTTGGTGTCGGCAGGAACCATGAATAATAAAATAGAATTCCGCTCAATATGGCGAAGAAAGCGAATTCCTAATCCTCTGCCTTCATGTGCCCCTTCTATAATTCCGGGAATATCTGCCATTACAAAACTTTTGTAATCGCGGTATTTTACAATACCTAAATTCGGAACCAATGTTGTAAAAGGATAATTGGCAATTTCAGGCTTGGCAGCTGAAACCACCGAAAGCAAAGTAGATTTTCCCGCATTTGGGAAGCCTACCAATCCAACATCGGCAAGTATTTTCAGTTCCAGTATTTTCCAGACTTCTTGCCCTTCTTCACCAGGCTGCGCATATTTAGGAGCTTGGTTGGTAGATGTTTTAAAATGGTCGTTTCCCAATCCACCACGCCCACCCGGAAGTAGTATATGCTCTTCACCGTTTTGTGTTATCTCAAATTCTACCAGACCGGTTTCTGCATCTTTTACAATAGTTCCAAGCGGAACTTCCAAAATTTCGTCTTTGCCTTCAGCACCTGTTTTGCGTGAACTTCCACCACCTTCGCCCGGACCGGCAATTACGTGTTTGCGAAATTTCAGGTGAATTAATGTCCATACCTGGTTGCTGCCTTTGAGAATAATATGTCCGCCACGTCCGCCATCACCTCCATCGGGACCGCCTTTTGAGTTTTGCTTATCTCGGTGGAAATGTTTTGAACCCGGTCCGCCTGCGCCCGAACGGCAGCAGATTTTTACATAATCAACAAAATTAGACTCGGACATTTTTTTAGTGTTATCTGCGTGGAAACTTCGTCATGCTGAACTTGTTTCAGCATCTGTTTTTTAATTAATGAGATTCCGAAACAAGTTCGGAATGACGCATTTATTTATCAATCAAACTGCACAGCGAAGCAAAAATATCATCAATGCTGCCTATGCCATTTACTCCGTGAAATTTTCCCTGAGCAGTGTAATAGTTTTTAAGCGGTGCTGTTTTATTATTGTATTCATTAATACGGTTGCGGATAATGCTTTCATTGCTGTCATCAGCTCGGCCCGAATCTTTCCCACGAAGCAAAAGACGTTTGGTTAATTCTTCGTTATCCACTTCCAGAGCAAGCATCATAGTAACGGATGTGTTTTTTCCTGCCAGCAGTTTGTCCAATGCTTCAGCCTGTGCTGTGGTGCGCGGGAAACCATCAAAAATAAAGCCTTTAGCATTTTTATTTTCTTCAAGTTTGTTACCAATCATTCCTATTACCACTTCATCGGGTACAAGAACTCCTGCATCCATTAGTTTTTTGGCTTCCAGTCCAAGTGCTGTTTGGTTTTTAATTTCACCGCGAAGAATATCGCCCGTTGAAAGATGAACCAATTGATAGTTAGCAATCAGTTTTTCGCTTTGGGTTCCTTTTCCTGCACCCGGTGGACCAAATAAAACGAGGTTAAGCATAATGTGATATTTTATTATTCAACAATTTTGTAAATCTCAGGCAGGTTGCGTCCCAGGCCATTATAGTCTAATCCGTAGCCTACTACAAAGTCATTAGGTATTTCCATACCGGTGTAATCAACTTTAAAATCGCGTTTAAAAGCAGATGGTTTAAAAAGCAGAGTTGCAATCTTTATCTGCTCAGGCTGCTGGCTTTCAAGTATCGGTAATAGTTTGGCGATGGTATTGCCGCTGTCAATAATATCTTCTACCAAAACTATAGTTCGTCCTCTTATATCTTCTTTTAAGCCTATTTGAGTTTTTACCTCGCCTGAAGATGCGGTTCCCTCATAAGACGACACCTTAATAAAACTTACTTCGCAGGGGGTTTCAATTTTGCGCAATAAATCAGCCGCAAAGAGGAAAACCCCATTCAGAACACACACAAACAGGGGATTTTTACCGGCCAGGTCGGCATTGATTTTTGAGGCCACATTTTGTACAATCCGGTCAATTTCGGATGCACTGATATGAGACGAAAATTTCTTATCGTGAAGCTGAACCGTTTTTGTAATTGTTTCCTGCATTTTTGCTAAAGGGCAGCAAAGGTAAAAATACAGGCTGATTTACCAATTAAAATCCCATTGCACCAGGCACATAATCTTTCTTGGCATACCCTTTTGGAACAGTAAAGTATTTTTTATCCTGTTTCCCGGTTTTAAATTCGCTTGCAGTAAGCACAATAGTAATAGGGCCCTGGCTTACCATAGTTTTTAAAACAATACCCGGAACGCCAGGTATTGCCATGCTTTCAGCACCTTTAGCTCCCATTACAGGAAGCGTGTAATCAGAATTAATCCAGGCATAAGAGGTTTGTTCTCCCATAGGACTGTCGCGGGTTACTTTGTATTTCTGGCAACTCATACCGTTGATGGTTAAAACTTCATCTTCTTTTACCACGGTTGGAGTTTCCTCTTTTGAGTCAGCGTCAGCTTTAAATGTGTAAATGGTTTTTTCACTGTGTTTTATCATGTATGATCCTTTGGATGTAGACATGGTTTCACCCATTGTGCTTTCCATCATTCCCCCGTTCATTTTTACCAACATTGCCTTTTTGCTTGAAAATAAATCCATTGAGGTTGGCATCAGAGCTGTATATGCATCAACCCCTTCACCCATAAATTTGAATGAATAATTAATATGTCCCTCAAATACCTTTTGGGCAAAGAGACCCGTAGTGGCTATTAAGCAGATAAATAATAGTGCTGATTTTTTCATTGTTTTTTTATGATTTTGCGCCAAAGGTAAAAGATTATATTTCTTCCGGTCAAGTAAAATTTTATAACATATTTTCAAAATTCTATAACGGTTTTACAACTTGATGAAGCGACATTTGTCCCATCAATTCAATATTAATCCTCTCCGCCACTAGGCGAGACTAATAAATAGAAATCATGAAAATCAAAAAAAATATAGCAATCAGCGATTCCGGCTTCATTTTTAATCCCTCAACCGGTGATAGTTTTTCAGTTAATCCAATTGGTCTGGAGATAATCAAACAACTTAAAGAAGAAAAAACTTCAGACGATATAAAAAAGCACATCCTTAAATTATATGCCGTTGACGAAGCAACTGTAGAAAAAGACTTCTACGATTTTTTAAAAATGTTGGAAGCAAACAAACTGAGTGCTGAAAACGAAAAAGCTAACTAAGATGGAACCCACAACTTTAATAGCGCAGCCTCCTGTGAAAACAAAAAAAGGCAAACGCAGAAACATAACTGTGGCCGTTACCGGACTAAATGCCATTGACAGTCCCGGACCGGGAGTGGCGGTTATCCGTGCTCTGCGCGAAAGCACAGACTTTGATGTGCGCATCATTGGTCTCAGTTACGAAACGCTTGAGCCGGGCATTTATATGCACGCTCTGGTTGACAAAACCTATCAAATCCCTTTTCCCTCTGCGGGAATGGATAATATTTACGAGCGACTGGAATACATCACCTCTGTAGAAAAAATAGATGTGCTGTTCCCCAACTTTGATGCAGAACTTTACAACTTCATCAAGATGGCCGATAAGCTGAAAAAGGAATTGAGTATCCATACTTTTCTTCCAACCATGGAGCAATTTGAAGCGCGGCATAAATCCAACCTGGTTGAATACGGTAAGAAAAATGGTATCAGCGTGCCTTACAGCAAAATGATTTTCAGCACAGCCGAAATTCCTTCGCTTACCAAAGAGTTTACCTACCCTATGGTAGTGAAAGGTAAATTTTACGAGGCGGCAATTGCTTACAATCCCGAGCAGGCGGCAACGCACTTCAACAAAATTAGCGCAAAGTGGGGTTTGCCCATTATCATCCAGCAATTTGTGCATGGTGCTGAAGTGAATGTATGTGCTATTGGTGACGGAGAAGGAAACACCATTGGTGCCGTTCCCATGCGCAAGCAATATATCACCGATAAAGGAAAAGCATGGGCCGGAATTGCCCTTGACGATGAAAAATTATTAGAAGAAACCAAGAAACTTTTAGCAGCCACCAAATGGCGCGGAGGTTTGGAACTGGAATACATAAAAACCAGTGATGACGAGTATTATCTGCTTGAAATCAACCCCCGTTTCCCCGCATGGGTTTACCTTACCGTTGGTTGCGGACAAAATCAACCCGAGGCATACGTTAAACTTGCACTCGGTGACACAGTCAAACCCATGACCAAATACGATGTAGGCAAAATGTTTATCCGCTACTCATGGGACATGATTGTGGGATTAGATGAATTTGAGAAAATATCAACTTTAGGAGAATTATAACTTTTATATAAAAGACAATATATGGCTAAGCTGCAATATGAACGCCCGTTGATTCAGAAACTGAACACCGGCACAATGAATAAATTCGGAACACGCACCGAATATCGCCCCCACACCGAAATTGACGGAGCAAAAGTGGATGAACTTATAAAGGAATTTGGCTCTCCGCTCTTCGTTATTTCCGAAAAAACCATCCGTGATAAATACACTGATGCTAACCGCGCTTTTAAAACCCGTTACCCGAAAGTGCAGTTTGCATGGAGCTACAAAACAAATTACATCGCTGCTGTGTGCAACGTTTATCACCAACTGGGCTCATGGTCAGAAGTGGTTTCAGGATTTGAATACAACAAAGCCCTGAAAAGCGGAGTTCCCGGAAACAAAATAATTTTCAATGGTCCTGATAAAACTGTTGAGGAATTAAAACTGGCTATTGAAAACAGTTCACTCATCCACATCGACCACCTTGATGAATTGTATACCATCATTGAATTAACCAATGAAATTAAAAAACGCCCGAAAGTTGCCATCCGTGTAAACATGGATACAGGCATTTACCCGATGTGGGATCGTTTTGGTTTCAACTATGAGAACGGACAGGCATGGGACGCTATCAATAAAATTGTCCTTACCGACAAAATGGATTTAGTTGGTCTGCACTGTCACATCGGAACATTTATGTTAGCACCAAGTGCATACGGAGTGGCAGCAGCAAAACTCTCAGAACTTGCATTAGCCATCCGCAAAAAATATGGAAAGACCATCCAGTATTTAGATATGGGCGGAGGTTTTGCATCTAAAAATACATTGAAAGGTTCTTTCCTCCCCGGAACTGATACAACGCCACCGATTGATGATTATGCGGAAGCAATCACCACTTCTATTCTCAATGCCGGCTTCCTCGAAGAAGAATTACCAACATTGTATCTCGAAACTGGAAGAGCCTTGATTGATGAAGCAGGTTATTTATTAGGAACGGTTATTTCCAACAAGCGTTTGTCGGATGGGCGCAAAGCCACCATCATGGATTTTGGTGTGAATATTTTATTCACTGCTTTTTGGTACGACCATAAAATAACTCCAGCACAGGAGTTTAGTCACTACACCGAAAACTCGGTGATGTATGGACCACTTTGCATGAACATTGATGTGGTGCGCGAAAATGTAACATTACCCCCAATGAAAAAAGGTGATCATGTGGTAGTGCACACAGTTGGCGCATACAATATGACTCAATGGATGCAGTTTATTTCGTTGCGTCCTGCTGTTGTAATGGTTGACCTGAAAGGTAAAGCACATCTTATCCGTAAACGCGAAACACTTTCAAATATTGATGCCAGTGAAGAAATGCCGGGATATCTGAAAGGGTTTAAATTGTAATTGTTAGGTTTGCGATTAATGACCACGCGCAAATCCTTAGAGCTTTTCTTCTCCGGTGTAATCAACAGTTATTCGCAGATATTTTTCAGCAATAACAAGTGGTTTGCGTTATTGCTTATTATCACATCTTTTATTGACCCGTATGCAGGTCTCGGTGGAATTGTTGCGGTGGTAGTGAGCAATCTGTTTGCGTATTATATAGGTCTAAATCCTGATAATATCCGCAACGGAGTGTATGGTTTTAACTCTGCCATGATAGGAATGGTGCTGGGTGTTTATTTCAAACTCAGCGCTGAATCAATTTTGATTTTATGCATGGCTTCGTTGTTCACTTTGTTGTTGACAGTAGCTTTTCTTGCTTGGGCTTCAAAGTATGGTGTGCCCTTTATGAGCTTCCCTTTTCTCATTTGCATCTGGACGGTGTTACTCACCACACGAACCTACTCTTCACTTGAACTTAGTGAGCGCGGAATTTATACCATTAATGAACTCTGGTTTCTTGGCGGTGAAAATCTCGTAGGCTTTTACAACTTCCTGAATGACCCGCCAATTCCACAATATATGGATGTTTACCTGAAATCACTGGGAGCAATTTTCTTCCAATACAATCTGATTGCAGGTGTTTTGATTTTTGTAGGGATGCTCATTTTTTCACGTATTTCGTTGGTGCTTTCCATTGTTGGTTTTGCAACAGGCTATGCTTATTACAAAATCACTGGAGCAGATTTTACGCAACTGCAATACAGTTATATCGGGTTTAATTTTATTCTCTCTGCCATTGCGTTGGGAGGATTTTTTCTCATTCCTTCTCCGCGTTCTTTTCTTGCGGTATTGCTTTCTATTCCTCTGATTGCGCTTTTGATTGGTGCATGCGCTTATGTCCTTGGAATGTATCAGTTGCCAACGTATTCGCTGCCGTTTAATATTATTGTGATGTTGGTTTTGTATGTTTTGCAACTGCGTTACGTTAACTACGGACCATACCTTGTGCAGGAACAATTTTTCTCGCCCGAAAAAAATCTCTACAGCTTTTTATACCGCAAAGAACGCTACTACAATCAAACGTATTATCACATTCATCTTCCGTTTTTTGGTGAGTGGAAAGTATCGCAAGGACACACCGGAAACATTACCCATAAAGGCGATTGGAAAGAAGCATGGGATTTTGTAGTAACGGATGAACAGGAGAAAACGTGGCGCGCACCGGGAACAAATGTTACCGATTTTTATTGCTACAATCTTCCTGTGTTGGCACCGCAAGCAGGTTATGTAATAAAGGTTGAGGACAATGTTGATGATAATACAATCGGTGGAGTTGACCTCGAACACAACTGGGGAAATACCATCATTATCAAGCATGGCGAAAACCTTTACAGTAAGTTGAGTCACATCAAAAAAGGAAGCTTTAAAGTAAAGGAAGGCGATTATGTGTATAAAGGTGATGTGCTTGCAACCTGCGGCAACAGTGGCCGCTCGCCCGAACCTCATATTCATTTTCAATTGCAGGTTACACCTTTTATTGCTTCAAAAACCATTAAATATCCAATCAGCTATTACGTTAGTAAAAAGAATGATGGTTATGATTTTCACTCTTTTGATTATCCTAAGGAAGGGGAAACAATTTCGCGTGTTGCCGGCACAAAGCTGCTGAAAGACGCATTTTATTTTATCCCCGGAAAAAGTATTGCATGGAATTTTGAAGGTAAAAATTTTGAGTGGGAAATTTTTACAAGTGCGTATAATCAAGCCTATATTTATTGCCGGAAAACCAACTCAGCAGCCTATTTCGTTAATAATGACACACTGCATTACTTCACTGAATTTTATGGCGATAAAAAATCATTGCTCTATTATTTTTATCTCGGAGCACACAAGGTTTTGCTCGGCTATTACCAAAATTTAGAAGTGAATGATTTACTTCCGGTGGAAGGTTTTTATTCAGGTCCGGCAAAATTCTTCCAGGATTTTATTTCACCGTTTTACATTTTTCTGAAGACGAAATATGTTTCGCGCTTTGTTTCGGTTGATGATTTAAATCATCCACAGCAGATTAAACTAAGTTCAGTTGCCGAAGTCAAAGCATACGGAATGGAGAACAGGAAAATTGAGTTTGAGTTGATGCTGGGCGTGAATAAAATTTCATCATTCACCATTACCGAGAAAGGAAAGAAAAGGGAAGCGGTATGCGTTTGATTCTTGTTGTCGTATTTTTTTTGCAAATAATAAATTGCGCAAAAGCCCAGTCACAACTCACGTTCACTGAAGTTGAAAGTCGCAGCTATAAACTTTACTCAGAACAAAAATGGGATTCACTCATTGATTATATTCATGCCGCAAACAAAACCGGAGTAGATTATTACTACTTGCAGGCACGATTAGGTGCGGCATTGTATGAAAAGAAAAAATACCGCAGCGCGGCATTCACTTTTCAAAAGGCATTGAACTATAATTCGGCCGACAGCTATGCAAAAAGAAGTTTGTATTACAGTTTGCTGAATTCAACCAATACAACTGCATCGCGCTACCTCAGCGGAAAGTCAGAAAGCATAAGAAAAGAAACAGATACGCTTGGATACAACAAAATGGGTTTTGTTTATTTGGAGGGTGGTGCAAAAATCAGTAATAAGGGTGAACCGTTGGGAAATATATCCTACTTCAATTTAGGTTTGCGACATGCAGCTGGAAGACGACTTTCATTTTACCATGCCTTCTCTTATTTGGGACAGGTCAAGCATTCTTTGCAAATAAAACAATACAGTTATTATTTGGGTGCATGGATGCAGTTAGGGGTGAATTGGAAACTTTGCCCTTCAGCACATTTTTTCTGGATAAATACAAGTCCGCAAACACAAGGTCAGCAAGGGCCTCCGCGTCCTCCTGTAAGTTCCAGTAAGTCAAACGAACAAGCTTTTTCTTTGGTATTGCAACGCAGTTTCAGAGTTTTTGATTTAGGTGCAATGGCCAGCTACAATAATTTTGATGGGATAAAAGCAGGACAATTTGGAGGTTACCTGACGCTGTATCCTTTCGGAAGTAATGTGTTTAGTGCTACAACTACTGCAGTTTACCACACACGAAAAATGTCGGCATACCAGACAATACTGAAAGAAACTTTGAATTTTAAACTGCTTAAATTTCTGTGGATTACCGGTGAATATGCTTATGGAAATGAGCAAGTGCAATTGCAACCCGAAGCGGCTTTCCCTGCCAACAATAGTCTTGATCCTAACAACTACCGATATTCAATATTATTAACTTCGCCCATCTCAAAATCAGTTTCGCTTTATGGATTTTATCAGCATGAAGACAAAAATGAAAACAATACCAACGTTGCTTATACTTTTAACTCAATTATTTTCGGACTAAAAATCAAATTATGAAAAAGCTATTATTCTTACTTATAACTTCTAACCTCTTAATTCTAAACTCTAAAGCACAGGACAACGACAAAATCGCCACAGCTTTTAAAAACAGTTACACCAACGAAACTGCTGCTGAATACACAAAAGCAATTCAGAACATAAAAGAGGTTTATGCAGCCGATAATTATGAAATAAATCTACGTCTCGGCTGGTTGCATTATATGGGAGGTTTATTCACTGAATCACAAACATATTATCAAACTGCAATGAATCTTAAACCGTATTCTGTTGAAGCAAAATTCGGTTACGTATATCCCGCTGCTGCGCTTGGCAATTGGGAACAGGTGAAAAAGCAATACATAGATATTCTGAAAATTGATGCTAACAATACCACTGCATTATATCGCCTCGGTTTGATTTATTATGGTGCAGAAGATTACATGAAAGCATTTACAAACTTTGAAAAAGTAGTAAACCTTTATCCCTTTGACTACAATTCATTACTGATGCTGGCGTGGTCAAATTTCAAGCTCGGAAAAACCCGCGAAGCAAAAATTTTATTCCAGAAAGTATTATGGGCTTCACCTTCTGATGCAAGCGCGCTGGAAGGGTTGGGGTATATTAAGTAGTTAGAATTACTTCTTCTTCTTTTTAAGATTTAGCGTTTCGCCAACCTTTGGCTGTGTACCAGCAACCATATTATTTTTCTTGTAAAGCGTTTTCAAACGAATACCGTGTTGTTGTGAAATATCACGCATGGTTTCGCCTTGTTTAACTATGTGAAATTCTTCATCTCCATTGTAACGCTTGGGTTGCAGGTAAATTTTTTGTCCCGGGTTTAATGCTTCATCTTTATTCAAATCATTGTATTTGTAAATCTGCCACAGCATCATTTCGTATTTTTTGCAGATGGAGAAATAAGTATCACCCTCTTGCACCGTAATATATTTGATACGGTTGTGCAGTAATATTTTTCTTGCAGATGCAACAACAGTTGCGTCTGTTTTTGTTGTGTGTTGTTTTATAAATGGCTTTTCAAAATCTTTCGGAACTTCAGTCAATAAGTCATATTGATGCAATTGATTTTCTTCAATAATTTTAATCAACAGCTCAGGATATTTCGGATTAGTGGCATAACCCGCATCTTTCAAACCCTGCGCCCAGCCTTTGTAATCTGTTCTTTCTAACTTGAAAAGATTTTCATAGCGACTGCGTGTTTTTAAAAATTGAGAATGGTCGTCATAGGAATCAAAGACAGATTTGTAAACACGGAAACATTCACCTTTCGCATCATCATCCATGTAAAACTTTTCTCCTTCCCATTC
>CANJWH010000013.1 GCA_947478465.1 Bacteroidota bacterium | reverse complement strand
CCGCCTCTCTCTTTTTTATCCTTCCCTCAAAAGGGAAATTTACTAATTCTTAGCTGTAGCTTTTTCGTCAGCTACTGCAACAAAAGCAGTTTTATTTAAAATCACATAGTCGTATGGTTTGCCTAAATCAACATTATTTTTTTGGGCAACAACTTCAAGACTTGCAAGCTCACGCTCCAAGGCAAGAATTTCTGAATTAATAGCAGCTACACTTTGTTTAGAGTAACTTACTTTTTCAGTTTTAACTGACGACTGAGCATTTGCCTCAGAGTTTGAAAAGATTACTATCGAAAAAATCGCTGCAACAATAATGGCTGGGGAAAGGTTTATATTTTTCATGTGTTTGAGTTTTTAAATATTTAGATTTTGAAAACACCCACCTTAACGCCTTCATTCAAACTAAGGTTATACATTTCTCTATTTAATCGACTAACAACTGATTGTTAATAACCACAAAACAGTTCATTGATAAAATTGAGCAACAACATAAAATATCAGCATTCCATTAATATCTTTGCACCCCTCTGAAAAATAGATTGCTATGATAAAAATTACTCTTCCCGATGGCACTGTAAGGGAATATGAAAAAGGAACTTCTTCTTTAGATGTTGCAAAAAGCATCAGTGAAGGATTGGCTCGTAATGTACTTGCAGCTAAGGTAAATGGTGAGGTTCGAGATGCTTTGCGCCCGATTAATGAAGATTCAAATCTTGTATTACTCACGGGAAAAGATGAAGAATCTATGCCTGTTTTGTGGCACTCTTCTGCCCATTTAATGGCCGAGGCACTGGAAGCCTTATACCCAGGAACTAAATTTGGGATTGGTCCTCCTGTTGAAAAAGGTTTTTATTACGATATTGATATGGGCGGAAAATCTCTGTCAACCGAAGATTTTAAGAAGATAGAAGATAAAATGACAGAACTGGCTGCTCAGAAAAATCAGTTTGTTCGCAAAGAAATTTCAAAGGCCGAAGCTGTTAAATACTTTGAAGAGAAAGGCGATGAATACAAACTTGACCTGTTAAAAGATTTGGATGACGGCACTATTACTTTTTACACACAAGGTAATTTTACTGACTTATGCCGCGGACCGCATATTCCCGATACTGGTTTTATCAAAGCTATAAAACTCACAAAAGTTGCAGGAGCTTACTGGCGCGGTGATGAAACTAAAAAACAATTAACACGCGTTTACGGTGTTACATTTCTTAAACAACAGGATTTAAAAGACTATTTGGTTCTGTTGGAAGAAGCCCAAAAACGCGACCATCGTAAACTTGGTAAAGAACTGGAGCTTTTTACTTTTTCAGAAAAAGTGGGGATGGGATTGCCTTTGTGGCTTCCGAAAGGTGCTGCTTTGCGTGAGCGTTTAGAAAATTTCTTGAAAAAGGCTCAGATAAAAGCGGGCTATCAACCAGTTATTACTCCTCACATCGGGCACAAAAATCTTTACATTACCTCAGGGCATTATGAGAAGTACGGAAAAGATTCCTTTCAGCCAATTAAAACTCCACAAGAAGGTGAAGAGTTTTTTCTGAAACCCATGAACTGCCCGCATCACTGTGAGATTTACAAGTCAAAACCGCGCTCTTACAAAGATTTGCCGGTTCGTCTGGCTGAGTTTGGTACTGTTTACCGATATGAGCAAAGCGGTGAATTGCACGGCTTAACAAGGGTTCGCGGATTTACACAAGATGACGCTCACCTTTTCTGCAGGCCAGACCAGGTTAAAGAAGAGTTTGTGAAAGTGATTGACATTGTGCTCTATGTTTTAAAAGTTCTCGATTTCAAGAATTTCACCGCACAGATTTCGTTACGTGACCCCGAGAATAAAGCTAAATACATTGGTTCAGATGAGAACTGGGAAAAAGCTGAACGGGCAATCATTGAAGCTTCCTATGAACGAGGTTTAATTACTACTCAGGTTTTGGGTGAAGCTGCTTTTTATGGGCCTAAGCTCGATTTCATGGTAAAAGATGCAATAGGAAGAAGCTGGCAATTGGGAACCATTCAGGTAGATTACAACCTTCCTGAGCGTTTTGAACTGGAATACACCGGCAGCGACAACCAGAAACACCGTCCGGTTATGATACACCGTGCGCCCTTTGGAAGCCTTGAACGATTTGTTGCTGTGTTAATTGAACATTGCGCGGGTAACTTTCCTTTATGGCTAACACCTGATCAGGTAATTATTCTTCCCATCAGTGAGAAATACAACGAGTACGCAAAAAATATTTCTCAATTACTAAATAATTACGATATTCGCAGCCTCTTTGACGAAAGGAACGAAAAAATAGGCAAGAAAATCAGAGAGGCAGAACTTCGGAAAGTGCCGTATATGTTGGTTGTTGGAGAAGAAGAGATGACGCAAAATACGGTTTCGGCACGAAAACACGGTCAGGGTGATATTGGTAAATTTACAGTTGAATCCTTTGCCGAATTGATAAAAAAAGAAATTGAATTATAATATTAACTTAAACTTTTAAACGTATCTCTATAATACCACCAACATCCCGACCACCATTTGTGCGAGGCCAAAGGCCACCCAAGAAAGAGGATTTGCACAACATTAACGAGAGGATAAGAGCATCAGAAGTCAGAGTAGTTGGCGAAGGCATAGAACCAGCCGTTTACTCAATTTCAAAAGCACTGGCTTTAGCAAAAGAAGCCGGACTTGATTTGGTAGAAATATCACCAAATGCAGTTCCTCCGGTTTGTAAAATTATAGACTATAAAAAGTTTTTATACGAGCAGAAAAAGAAACAGAAAGAGATAAAATCTAAACAATCAAAAGTAGTTGTAAAGGAGATACGCTTCGGACCAAATACTGATGAGCATGATTTTAACTTTAAATTGAAACACGCAATAAAATTCCTTGAAGAAGGTGCTAAAGTAAGAGCTTTTGTATTTTTCAGAGGACGTTCAATAGTGTATAAAGAGCAAGGAGAAATTCTTCTTTTAAAATTTGCGAGCGGATTAGAAGAATATGCAAAAGTAGAGATGATGCCAAAGCTGGAAGGAAAGAGGATGTTTATAATGGTTTCACCGAAGAAAAAATAAAGAGTAATAATTAACAATTAAATAGCAAGACGATGCCGAAAATGAAAACACACTCCGGTGCTAAGAAAAGATTTTCTTTCACAGGAACGGGTAAAGTAAAAAGGAAACATGCTTTCAAAAGCCATATCCTGACCAAAAAATCTACAAAAAGAAAACGTAACCTGACTAATGACACAATAGTTAGCACCGCAGATATCAGCAAGGTGAAATTTATGTTGACAGTAGGAAAATAATACAATTCAATCAATTATAAACCCGGCAAAGAGCATATAAGTTTCCCTATAAGGAACGCTCAAGCCAAAAAACAAAAACAACATGCCACGTTCGGTTAACGCAGTCGCTTCAAGAGCAAGAAGGAAAAAAGTTCTCAAACAAACCCGCGGTTATTGGGGAGCAAGAGGTAACGTATTAACAGTTGCCAAAAACACATTAGAAAAAGGTCTTGGTTATGCATACCGTGATCGTAAAACCAAAAAACGCAATTTCCGCGCTCTTTGGATTCAACGTATCAATGCGGGAGCAAGACTAGAAGGTCTTTCTTACTCTGAATTAATGGGTAAAATCCATGCAAAAGGTCTTACTATCAATCGCAAGGTTCTTGCTGATTTAGCAGCAAATCAACCAGAAGCTTTTAAAGCAGTGGTTGCTTCAGTAAAATAGATTTAAGTATTTACTACAAACAAAAAAGAGAACCAAAATGGTTCTCTTTTTTGTTTGTAGTAAATCTGATTAATTACTCTTCTTAAACACCATTCTAACAAAGTAGGTGTCGAAATTTAAAACCATTTCCAGACCAATATCCATACGGCCCGGATCGGTTTTATAACGTACGTTATAGAAACCGAAATACCTGTCTTTATCTCCTCTTTTTATTCCCGGAAAATCTTGGGTTACAAACCATGTTTGCGGATGACATGGAGCTAATTCTTTCTTTAGTTTTTCGAAAGTGAGAACAGCTTCGTTAAAGTCCTGTGTTTTCATAAAAAGCTGTTCGCATTTTATATTAGTTTCTGCTTCAAGTAAAGTTGCTTTTGATGCACCCGGAATCTTTTCATTGCATTCGCTTACTTTGTAAACTAATTCATTCAAAAACTTGCCTTTCAGCGATTTGAAATTATCTTTCATGCTGATGCTTATTTTGCCGACTGAAGTGCAAAAGGCCGATGTATTAGCTTTTGAAACTGAAAGTAAAATTAGCTCACGTTCTTTAGCTTCATTAGTTCGTGTATTTAATTCGTTTTCTTCAACACTACTTAAAATATGTGCATACGTTTCAGGATAATCAAACCATTTATACATATTCTTTCCATTCACATTCAACTTAGTGGTACTTGATCCTTTTATATCAGTTGACATAGTAAGTGAAACAATGTCTTGAGATTGGGAGGATAACTGCGCATAGGCAGAAAATGCGCTTAAAAAAAGTATAACTAAAATAGAAATATTAAAAACCTTACAATTCATTTCTGATGAGAAATATGGAGTAAATATAAAACAGTTCAAATGAAAATGAAATTAAATATCGCTAATTGCAGTGATTGCTATTTTTGCATCACTAATTACCCGATGTTATATGAAAACAAAACAATTTAGCCAGAAAGTAATTTTCAAGGCTTTGCCTGAAGATGTTTATAATACTTTAATTGATTCAAAAAATCACTCAGCTTTTACAGGAACAAAAGCGGTAATAGGCAAAAAAGCAGGAGATAAATATTCTGCCTACGATGGGTATATTGAAGGGGTAAACATTGAATTAATTCCAGGGAAAAAGATTGTTCAAACTTGGAAAGCCTATGACGAAGGATGGCCTGAAAAACATTATTCAACTATTGAGTTTGTATTCAAAAAAACGAAAGAAGGAACAGAACTGCAATTTACTCATAGCGATATTCCTGTTGATGTAAAGGCTGATTATGAGCAAGGTTGGAAAGATTATTACTGGAAACCATTGAAGGCCATGCTGGAAAAATAAAACTTACAATTACCTTATTCTGTCTACTTTTGCCGCCCATGCGCGCAAAAAAGAAAGATTTACCCATTATGGAAAAAGTTTCCATAACCGAAGCTGCTGCTGAAGGCAAGGCCTTGGCAAGGGTGGAAAACATGGTTGTATTTGTTGATAATGCTGTTCCCGGTGATATTGCCGACTTACAAATAACCCGCAAAAAAAGTAATTATCGTGAAGCAAAAGCAATACATTTTCATGTATTGTCTGATAAAAGAACAGAGCCTGCCTGCAGTCATTTCGGAGTTTGTGGTGGATGTAAATGGCAGAATATGCATTACCAATACCAGCTTTTTTACAAGCAAAAGCAAGTGAAAGACAGTTTGGAGCGACTTGCAAAAGTTCCTCTTCCTGAAATATTCCCAATTCTCGGTTCTGAAAACGAATACTACTACCGCAATAAATTAGAGTTCACTTTTTCGCATCGCGGTTGGATGACAGAGGAAGAAATAAAATCGGGTGAAAACTTTGGTGACCGCCCTGCACTTGGATTTCACATTCCGGGAATGTTTGATAAAATTCTTGACATAAAAAAATGTTTCCTTCAGCCAGAACCTTCCAATGCCATCCGAGATGCTGTAAAAAAATATGCCGTAGAAAATGATTTGGATTTTTTTAACACCCGCGAGCAAACAGGTTTTTTACGCAATATCATTATCCGTAATACATCTACAGATGAACTGATGGTGAATGTGATTTTTGCAAAAGAAGACAAAGAGAAAAGAGAAGGACTATTAAACTTCCTTTCTACTCAATTCCCGGAAATAACTTCACTGCTTTATGTAATTAATACGAAACGTAACGATACTATTAATGATTTAGATGTTCACAGCTATAAAGGACCAGACTTTATTATGGAAGAAATGGCAGCCTTTAAATCGCATACTAAATTAAAATTTAAAATCGGAGCAAAATCATTCTTTCAAACCAATACACAACAAGCCTATCGCCTTTATAAGATTGCTGCTGAATTTGCTGAATTAAAATCTACAGACCTGGTTTACGACCTTTACACAGGAACAGGAACCATTGCTTGTTTTATAGCAGGAAAAGCAAAAAATATTGTTGGAATTGAGTATGTACCTTCCGCAATAGAAGATGCAAATGAGAATGCCTCACTGAATAATATCACAAACACTACATTCTTTGCAGGTGATATGAAAGATGTGCTTTCGTCAGATTTTGTTGATAAAAATGGAAAGCCCGATGTAATTATAACTGACCCACCACGAGCCGGAATGCATGAAGATGTAGTAAAACGGATTTTAGAAATTGAACCCCGAAAGATTGTTTATGTCAGCTGCAATCCTGCAACACAGGCGCGAGATATTGCCTGGCTTTCAGAAAAATATGATGTAGAAAAAGTACAACCGGTTGATATGTTTCCACACACACATCACGTTGAAAATGTGGTGGCGCTTGTAAGGAGATGATTCCTGATTACATTTGCACCCCTAAATTTTAATAATGAAACACCTTCGTCATTTATATCTTGTAGTAGCTGCGGTGATTTTAGCGCTTGCAGTGTGGCAATTTGCTAAAGTGCATATCGGCAATGGAATTCTATTGGTTCTGCTTACAGGAGTTCCTGTTTTTTTCTGGTTCATAAGCCCAATAAATTTATTGGCATTCTGGTATATCAGAAAATCAAATATGGAAAAAGCACAAAAGGTATTGAATTGGCAGAAACATCCAGAGGGGTTGCGTAAAAATCAGGAAGCATATTTTTATTATTTGAATGGATTAGCTGCAACGCAAAGTCGCAGCACAGGTAGCGCAGAAACGTATTTCAAGAAAGCAATTTCTATCGGTTTAGGTTTAAAGCAGGATGAAGCAGTTGCAAAACTTAATCTTGCAGCAATTTATATCTCACAACGCAAAAAACGTCTAGCCATCAATATGCTCAGTGAAGCCAAAAAAGCTGATGAACATAATCTGATGAAAGAACAGTTTAAAATGGTAGAGATGGGGTTGAAGAGAATTTGACAAGATGTCTTCTTTCAAAGACCACTTCTCCACTCAATCTTCCGATTATTCTAAATACAGACCTGATTATCCTCAGGAATTATATGATTTTATTTTATCAGAATTAAAAGAACGCAAAACTGCCTGGGATTGCGGAACAGGAAACGGTCAAGCGGCTATTATCCTTTCTGAATACTTTGAAAAAGTTTATGCCACAGATCCAAGCGCAGAGCAAATAAAAAACGCATCATTCAAAAAAAATATTGAATATCGAATTGCTTCAGCCGAAAATTCAACTCTACCTGACAAATCCATAGATTTGATAACAGTTGCTCAAGCCCTGCATTGGTTTGATTTTGATAAATTTTATTCAGAAGTAAGAAGAGTCTCAAAACCGAATGCATTACTTGCTATATGGAGTTATGAAACCTGCCAAATTGATGCAGAAATCGATAAAATATTTTCCAGACTATATAAAGAAATACTTGGGGAGTATTGGGCTTATGAGCGCAGGCACGTTGAAAATGCTTACCGTGATATTCCTTTCCCTTTTAATGATGTGAAAGAAAAAATATTTCAAATGAAGAAGCAGTGGAATTTAGATGACTTCATGGGCTATCTCTCTACATGGTCTGCCGTACAGAAATACATTAAAACAAGTGGGGCAAATCCATTGGAATTGGTAAAAAATGATTTTGAGAAATCTTGGGGCAATTCCACTACAGTAAAAGAAGTTAGCTTTCCGATTACAGTTAAAATTGGGAGGATTTAGAACTATTCGACAACTGCCTTGTTAAGTATTTCAAAATGTGCTACTTTTGCACGCTTATTAAAAAAAACAAACATTAAAAAACTATGTCAACAAAATCTGTGGAGCAATTTGTAAAATACAAAGTAAAAGACATTTCCCTAGCTGAATGGGGGAGAAAAGAGATAAAATTAGCTGAAGACGAAATGCCTGGTTTAATGGCACTTCGCTCAGAGTTTGGAAAAACAAAACCTTTGAAAGGTGCTCGCATTGCAGGCTGTCTGCACATGACCATACAAACCGCTGTTTTAATTGAAACATTGGTTGAACTGGGAGCTGAAGTTACATGGTCATCTTGTAACATTTTTTCTACACAAGATCATGCTGCTGCTGCTATTGCTGCTGCCGGAATTTCGGTTTATGCATGGAAAGGAATGAACGAACAGGAATTTGACTGGTGTATTGAACAAACCTTATTTTTTGGTGAAGAACAACAACCATTGAATATGATATTGGATGACGGTGGCGATTTAACCAACATGGTTTTCGACCGCTACCCTGAATTAATTAAAAATATTAAAGGTCTTTCTGAAGAAACTACAACAGGTGTTCACCGCTTGTATGAGCGCATGGAAAAAGGAACACTTCCAATTCCTGCAATAAATGTAAACGACTCAGTTACTAAATCTAAGTTTGACAATAAATACGGATGCCGCGAATCATTGGTGGATGCTATCCGCAGAGCAACTGATTTAATGCTTGCCGGTAAAGTAGCTGTAGTAGCTGGCTTCGGTGATGTAGGTAAAGGTTCAGCAGAATCATTAAAAGAAGCTAAAGTTCGTGTAATTGTTACCGAAATTGACCCTATCTGCGCTTTACAGGCTGCAATGGAAGGTTATGAAGTAAAGAAATTTGCTGATGCCGTGAAAGAAGCTGATATAATTGTTACTGCTACCGGAAATAAAGACATTGTAAAAGGTGAACATTTCAAAACAATGAAAAATAATGCTATCGTTTGTAACATTGGTCACTTCGATAACGAGATTGATATGAAATGGCTAAACGATAACTACGGAAAAACAAAAGATGTTATAAAGCCTCAGGTTGATAAATATACTGTTGATGGTAAAGATGTCATCATTCTTGCTGAAGGTCGCTTAGTAAACTTAGGTTGCGCAATGGGACATCCTTCATTTGTGATGTCAAATTCTTTTACTAATCAGACTTTGGCTCAATTAGAACTTTGGGGTAACTCAAGCAAATATGAGAACAAAGTTTACACTTTGCCTAAAGAGTTGGATGAAAAAGTTGCTCGTCTTCACCTTTCAAAAATCGGTGTTGAGATTGATACTTTGACTGACGACCAGGCTAAATACATTGGCGTAAAAGCTACAGGTCCTTACAAACCTGAATACTACCGCTACTAATAATTGATTATAAAAAGAAAAGTCCTGCCCTGCAGGACTTTTCTTTTTATATTTGTTCAAACATTTTAGACAGTTAAGTTCTTAACTCTAAAATTTCAAATCCTAAACTTTATAAATGGAATACAACACCGAGCGAGCAAAGATGGCTATTCCCGAATACGGGAGAAATGTTCAACGTATGATAGAGTTTGCAATTTCCGTAAAAGACCGTGAAGAGCGTAACCGCGTTGCAAGAGCTATTATTTCTGTAATGGGTCAACTAAATCCTCATCTGCGCGATGTAACAGACTTTAAACACAAACTCTGGGACCACTTGTTTATTATTGCTGATTTTAAATTAGATGTTGATTCGCCATACCCTATTCCTAACGCAGCAACTTTTCAAACCAAACCAGACAAGGTAAGCTACCCTGATAATAAAATTAAATACCGCCACTACGGAAGAATTCTTGAGAAAATTATTCAGAAAGCCGTTGAGTTTGAAGAAGGCGATGAGAAAAATGTGTTAACAGAAATGATTGCCAATTCCATGAAGAAATCTTACCTGATGTGGAATAGAGACTCTGTTACTGATGATGTGATTTTCCAGCAATTAAAAGAACTTTCAAAGGATCAGCTACAACTAGATCCAAACACTAAACTGGTTCAGGTAAGCGATTTACCTGTTGTCCGTCAGCAGCAACATAGCAACAATAAAAACAAAAACCGCAATCGTAACAATCGCCACCGTAATAATAACAATCGCAACAGAGGTGGAAAGAAAATGTAAACTGATTTGTCTATTTCAATCAGAACTAAAAAAGAAAAACCCGTTCAGAATGAACGGGTTTTCTTAGTAGCGGGGGCAGGACTCGAACCTACGGCCTTCGGGTTATGAGCCCGACGAGCTACCAACTGCTCCACCCCGCAATATATCTTCAAAATTTCTGCGGATTAACTCCAGCAGAATTGGTTGTTTGGTTTTGAAACGGGGTGCAAAGATATAATTTTGTTCCTTTAGCACAATAAAAAAAATATAAATGACACATAAAACTGGATTTGTAAACATTATAGGGAAGCCAAATGCAGGTAAATCCACATTGACTAATGCTTTGGTTGGTGAAAAGATTTCAATAATAACAGCGAAGGCACAAACCACCCGCCACCGTATTATGGGTATTATAAGTGATAAAGATTATCAGGTAGTATTTTCTGATACTCCCGGAATTATTGCCCCGCACTACAAGATGCACGAAGGAATGATGCAATTTGTTGATACTTCATTTAAAGATGCCGATGTAATTGTTTATGTAAGTCCGGGAGATGAAGATGAAAGCCGGGACGAGAAATTTGCTGATACATTTTCACGCCTGGAAAAAATGGAGATACCGGTTATCGTTGTTATCAATAAAATTGACTTGCTCGATAACGTGAAGCTTGAAGCAAAAGCAGATTTCTGGAAACAAAAACTTCCGAAAGCGGAAATAATTCCTGTTTCGGCTTCTGAAAAATTCAATACAGATTATTTACTGAAAAGAATAAAAGAATTATTGCCTGAAGGACCTGCATTTTTTCCAGAAGATCAATTGACAGATAAGTCGGAACGCTTTATAGCAGCTGAGATTATTCGTGAGAAGATATTGAGATATTATGAAAAGGAAATCCCCTATTCAGTAGATGTTCATATTGAGAGTTTCAAAGATGAACCAACTATTATCAGAATTACTGCTGTAATTTATGTGGAACGCGAAAGCCAAAAGATGATTTTAATTGGTCAGGGAGGAAAATCAATAAAAGGAATGGGAATGGCAGCACGAAAGGATATGGAGAAGTTTTTCGGGAAGAAGATTTTTCTTGAAACAACTGTTAAAGTGAAAAAGGACTGGCGCAACGATGAGAATTATCTGAAAACCCATGGATATCTGGAGTGAAAATAGTTGGCTGTGGCTGTAGAAAGGCAAATAACAAGCTATAATTAATATGTTTCGACTTCGCTCAGAATGACATCCCGCGAAAACAAGGCTTAAATAGACTATCTTCGCGCTCGATTAAAAAAAGATGGGAAATTTAGTAGCTATAGTAGGAAGACCAAATGTAGGTAAGTCAACGCTTTTTAACCGATTGACGGATAGCCGCAACGCAATTGTGGATGAAACGGCAGGAGTTACACGCGACCGTACCTATGGAAAAGGTGAATGGAACGGAAAGAAATTTTCAGTAATTGATACTGGCGGTTACGTTATCGGTTCAGACGATGTTTTTGAAGGCGAAATACGCAAACAGGTAAACGTTGCGCTGGAAGAAGCCAGTATAATTCTGTTTGTGGTGGATGTAAAAAACGGCATAATGGATGATGACCAGCGGGTGGCAAGTCTTCTGAGAAAAACAAGCAAAAAAGTATTTCTTGTAGTAAATAAAGTAGATAATCACGCTTTACAAAATGACGCTACTGAATTTTATTCATTAGGATTAGGTGAGATTTACAATATTTCTTCCATCAACGGAAGCGGTACTGGCGAATTGCTTGACGACATGACAAAAGTTATGGAAGTTGAGCCGGAAAGAGAAGAGAATGAACTTCCGAAATTTGCAATTGTAGGAAGACCAAATGTTGGAAAATCATCGCTGACAAATGCGCTGCTTGGGGTTGAACGGAATATTGTTACTGATATTGCAGGTACTACTCGCGATGCCATTCACAGTCATTACAAAGCTTACGGGAAAGATTTTATTTTGGTGGACACGGCCGGTATCCGCAAGAAAGGGAAGGTGGAAGAAGGGCTGGAATATTATTCAGTAATGCGCTCGGTGCGAGCCATTGAAAATTGCGATGTATGTTTACTGATGCTGGATGCAAAACTTGGTTTTGAGGCGCAGGACATGAATATTTTTGGTCTTGCACAAAAGAACCACCGAGGAATTGTAATTCTGGTAAATAAATGGGACTTAGTAGAGAAAGACACTTCGACCATGAAAAAGGTGGAAGATGAAATACGCGCGAAATTGGCACCTTTCAAAGATGTTCCGATACTTTTTATTTCTGCACTGAACAAACAACGGATTATGAAAGCTGTGGAAACTGCTATTGAGGTTTATGAAAACCGTACGAAGAAAATTCCAACACGTGTATTGAACGAATATATTATTCCGGTTATTGAACACTATCCGCCTCCATCAACCAAAGGAAAAAGTGTGAAGATTAAGTTTGCTCAGCAGTTGCCTACACACGCTCCTACTTTTGCTTTCTATTCTAATCTACCGCAGTATATTCCTGAATCGTATTCGCGTTTTATAGAGAATAGAATGCGGGAACACTTTAATTTTACGGGCGTTCCGATACAGATTTTTTTTAGGAAGAAAGTTTAGCTACTCTTTCCCTTTTTCACCAACAAACTGCTGTTCTTTATTTTTAAAGAGAACATTAAACGTAGTAAGACTTCCGTAAATACGGGTGATGTATTGCTGAAGATTTACTTTATCCTCATCAGAAAGTTTTTCGTTGCTGTTTATGTTTTGTTCCAGAACTCGCATACGGTCGCGCAGCATTACAATTTTGTGAAAGAAAGTTTCAATTGGAATTTCTTTGGGCTTTTGAGAAGGGTCGGCAGGTTGTAATAAGAGTGTGCCACCGCTCCAGCGGTCGCCAAGGGGAACCACCTCTCCTATTCCATTCCATTTGCGGAGAATGCGTTCTACTGCTTTTTCAATTTCATCTGAATCAAGATCCGTTTCATATTCAACATTCTTAGGGCCTAAGACTTCCAGTCCTGCGAATTTTTTTGAAACATCAACTATACCACGCGAATCGAAATTAATTACGTAATGATATTCTGCAACGTGCTCTACTTTGCCAATTCCGAACTGTGGATGTTTAACTTTAGTTCCAACTGATACAATTCTGTCTTCCATGATTAATAGGTTTTATTTTGTTAGTTAAAAAAAAATCCCGGACAAAAGGTTTCATCCGGGATTCTGTTTCTTAATTCAATACTGAGTTATTTCAAACCAAACGCTTTTTTCACTTTAGCAACGTAGTCTAATTTTTCCCAGGTAAACAATTCCACTTTCATTGTTTTGGTTTTACCATCGGGAGCTTTAAACGTTTTAGTAACGGTTTCGTTTTTGCGCCCCATGTGTCCATAAGCAGCTGTTTCGCTGTAAATAGGAGTGCGCAGTTTGAAACGTGTTTCAATAAAATACGGACGCATATCAAAAATGGCTTCCACTTTTTTAGCTATTTCGCCATCACTTAATTTAAGCTTAGAAGTTCCATAGGTATTGATATAAATACCCATTGGTTTAGCAACACCTATTGCATAAGAAACCTGCACCAAAACTTCATCGGCAACACCTGCCGCCACTAGATTTTTAGCAATGTGACGGGTTGCATAAGCTGCAGAACGGTCAACTTTTGAAGGATCTTTTCCAGAGAATGCACCACCACCGTGAGCACCTTTTCCTCCATAAGTATCAACAATTATTTTACGACCTGTTAAACCTGTATCTCCATGCGGCCCACCTATTACAAACTTGCCTGTTGGGTTAATGTGGTAGGCAATTTTGTTATTGAAAAGATGAGCGTATTTAGGATATTTCTTTTTAACACGTGGGATTAAAATCTCAATCATATCCTTTTTGATTTTAGCTAGCATCTTTGCTTCAGCATCAAAATCATCGTGTTGTGTAGAAACAACAATTGCATCAATACGAACAGGAACATTGTTGTCGTTGTATTCTAATGTCACCTGCGATTTTGCATCCGGACGCAAATATTTTATCTCTTTATTTTCTCTGCGCAACGCAGCAAGTTCTAACAAAATTCCGTGAGCCAAATCAAGAGCCAACGGCATGTAGTTATCAGTTTCTTTGGTTGCATAACCGAACATCATTCCCTGGTCGCCTGCACCTTGCTCTTCTTTCTTTTTACGTTCAACGCCTTGATTAATATCTGATGATTGTTCATGAATAGCAGAAAGCACACCACATGAATTTGCTTCAAACATATACTCACTTTTTGTGTAACCAATTTTCTTGATTACATCGCGTGCAATAGTTTGAACATCTAAGTATGCTTTTGATTTTACCTCACCGGCAAGAACAACCTGACCTGTTGTTACTAATGTTTCGCAGGCAACTTTTGATTGCGGGTCGAAGGCAAGAAAATTGTCAATTAATGCGTCTGAAATCTGGTCTGCAACTTTATCGGGATGTCCTTCCGATACTGATTCTGATGTAAATAAATAAGCCATTTTTTTAGTTTAATGTTTAAAAGTTTAATGTCTAAAGTTTAAACCTTGTAGGGAAATCTGAGGCAGGAAAGCCTGTAAAAGAAATGGTTTTAGCATTTTTTTACGTGGTTGCAAGCAATCAAATCGTTCCACAAAGCGGGGCAAAAATAGGAATATTTAATAAACTGCAAATCTTTTAAACTCTTTGCAAAAACCAATCCCACAAAACATCTTTTGGCGGTGACGCAATAATCACAATTTCAACTTTTGAAACAGGATGAATGAATTCCGCTTTGCGCGAATGAAGATGAATACTTGCATTCTCATTACAGCGCGGAAAGCCATATTTTAAATCACCTTTTATGGGGCAACCGATGGCTGCTAGTTGTGAGCGTATCTGATGATGACGGCCTGTTTTAAGATTTATTTCCAGCAAATGATATTGATCTGAAGAAAGAAGAATTTTATAATCCAACTCTGCGCGCAACGAATCCGGAATTTCCTTTTCATATGCCTTGGACATATTTTTCTGCTCGTTCTTTTTCAGGTAATGAATAAGTGTTGCACTTTCTTTTGCAGGCTTATTTTTAACAACGGCCCAATATGTTTTTTTTATTGTTTTATCGCGCAACATTTCATTCAAACGCACTAAAGCTTTTGATGTTCGTGCAAATAAAACAACACCACTAACAGGTCTGTCAAGGCGATGTGGTACACCAATAAAAACTTCACCCGGTTTGTTATATTTTTCTTTGACGTAATCTTTTACAAAATCACTAAGAGGCTTGTCGCCCGTCTTGTCGCCTTGCACAATTTGTGAAGGTTTTTTGTTGAGGACAATGATGTGATTGTCTTCGTAAAGAATCTCGATTTGAGAATTAGTATTGCTCACTGTCGTTTGGGAAATCTTTCGCTTTCACATCCTTTACATAATTCTGAACAGCAGAAGTAATTACTTCATAAAGATTGGCGTACCTGCGCAAAAAGCGCGGGCTGAATTCGTTGTTAATTCCAAGCATATCGTGTAGAACCAGAACTTGTCCGTCAACTCCATTTCCTGCACCTATTCCGATTATCGGAATAGTTAATTCAGCAGCAACCTGTGCTGCAAGTTTGTAAGGAATTTTTTCCAGAACAATTGCGAAACAACCTGCTTCCTGAAGTATGTGAGCATCTTCTATCAGCCGTTTTGCTTCTACTTCTTCTTTTGCCCTAACGGTGTATGTTCCGAATTTATAAATGGATTGGGGAGTTAAACCCAAGTGACCCATCACCGGAATACCGGCAGATAAAATACGCTCAATTGATTCTTTTACTTCTCTCCCACCCTCTAATTTTACTGCATGCGCTTCTGCTTCTTTCATAATACGGATTGAAGAATTTAACGCCTCCTTTGAATTTCCCTGATAAGAACCAAAGGGCAAATCCACCACCACCAATGCTCTGTTTGTTGCCCGTATTACTGAACCCGCATGATATATCATTTGGTCAAGTGTAATAGGTAATGTAGTTTCATGTCCTGCCATTACATTTGAAGCTGAATCGCCAACTAGAATTATATCAATGCCTGCTGCATCCACAATTCTTGCCATAGAGAAATCATATGCGGTAAGCATAGAGATTTTTTCTCCTTTCAACTTCATCTCCTGCAAAATATGCGTGGTGATTTTTTTTACTACTTTGTGAACTGACATGAGTTATACTTTTTTAATTGCTGTTCTAGTTTTAACAGGCATAGGTTTAGCTTCAACTTTCTTATCGGTGCTTGCCATTTTAGGTTGATCACTGATTTTAATTGCTTCTTCTTTTTTAGCTGAGACCTTTGCTGTCTCTGACTTCTGTTCTTCTTTTGTTGCGGGAATTGCTTCTTTTTTTGCCTGTATTTTTTTCTGTTGCTCAATTAAATCATTGACCTGTTTCATCTTTAAATCGCTATATCTTTTGTTAGAAGCAGTTAAGGAGTCGCGAATTTCCTCAATGAATTTATTGAGCTTTTTATTTACCTCAACCTGCTCTTTAACTGAATTGGAAAGTGTAAGAAAAACATCTTCATCCATGTCTTTAATCACATCATTTTTATAGGTACGCAAACTGTTTACTTCAATAGTTAACTGTTCATTTTCCGATTCTATTTTTCTCACCTGTTCTTCCATAGTTGAAACTTTAAGGTCAGCTTGTTGCTTTATTAACTCTACATTATCCTGAGCAATCTGACGTTTTAGTTTTTCATTTTCACCTAAAAGAAATTCAATTTTTTCTGATGGTGTTAATTCACCAAACTGTCTATTGGCATTCACATCATCGCTTACAGCACGTGTTGCATAAACATGAAAATAATCTGCTTTTGCCTTGGTATCAGGTCCAATTAAAATCCCCATGGCTCCAGGTGCATAATCCTGAACTGTAGCAGATGAAACATAATTTCCATTGATGTAAAAATCAGTTACACCAGCCGATGATTTTGCTTCCAGAAGATTGTAAGCTCCTGTTATATCTATAAATTTAGACTTTACCCAACCTGCGTCTGTAACTTCACCGGTCAGAAATTTATAATATGCTCCGGTCAATTGTTTGACGCGAAATTTCTTATCCTTATTTATTTCAAAAACGAGTGCTCCTTTTCCATCACTCTGAATGTAAAATATGATACCGATTGTTTGTTCGGGCGAAGTTGCAGGGCCAAGTTTCAATGCAGCTTTTACCTGAAAAACTGTTAAATCATTTTTCCAGTTTGTAACCAATGCATACGGTTTGGTTTCATTTCTGCGGTGCATGAAATATTCACCTTTGTCCAACACAAAAAGATTTTCTGAAGTAGTAAGATAATCCCACTGATTAGTTTCTACTGAAAAGTCATCTGCAAAAACCTGCACCGAAAAATTTTCATTTACCTGCTGAGCCCTAATTTGAAAGACTATTAGGAGTGCATTTAAACTGAGAAGAAATCTTTTTAATATCATAATAATATACAAACCTAAGTGAATTAGCCGAATAATCTTTTGCGGCTCGAAATTTTACTATTTTTGAACGCTTTGAACCGAATTCATTCTAATCAAATTAAATATATGAACAACCTAATTACCCGAAAATTTTCCGCGCTTTTTATAATTGCAACTCTTACTTTCTATGCAAATAAAAGTTACAGCCAGTGTGGAACTATTCCAGTTGTTGGCGATTTAATTATTTCGTCAGACCAACAACTTAGCGGAATATGGAATATTACCGGTTTATTTCAGGTTGATGCTGGTGTAACACTTACCGTAACACCTTATTCAACTAATGGTTGCGGTGAGTTAATTATAAATGCAGCTTCTATAAATATTCAGGGAACGATTAATGCAGATTTAGCAGGATTTACTGGGGGAAATGGTGGATCGGGAGCTACTACGGGAACCAACACAACTTATCTTGCAAACTGCGATGACAAAGACAACTGCTATACAGTAACCGTAAGTGGCGGAACACAGGGCACACCAGGAAACGGAACTGGTGCAGGAACTAATGGAACTAATGGCGGGTCAGGATTTGGTCCTAAACAAAGTTGCCAGAATTTTGGAGATGAGTATGGTATGATTGGCTCAGGTGGTGGCGCAGGTGCAGGTGGTGGCGGAAGCTACGGAGCCAATGCCAATGCAGGTGGTGCAGGTGGCGCAGGAACAGCTGCAGGAAGTTTTACAGGTATGAGTATTTCAACATGCTCTTCGCCAACTGCAGGACCTGCCGGTAGCGGAGGTGGAGCCGGTGCAGCATACGGAACAACAACAGGAAATGATATTGACATGGGCAGCGGTGGGGCAGGAGCAAGTGGTGGTGGAAAAAGCTTTTATGACGGAGCAAATGGAAATGCCGGTGGTACCGGAGGTGGAAAAATAGTATTGAATGCTACCGGAACACTAACGGTTGCAGGAACAATTTCAGCTCAGGGAAGTGTTGGCGGAAGCGGAGGAAATGGCGGCTCAGGTGGCAAAACAAGTCGCTGCTGCTCTGATGGCTGCGATGGCTGCGATGAAACTACTTACTCTGCCGGTGCTGGCGGTGGCGGTGGCGCTGGAGGCGGATCAGGAGGTGGTATTTATATATCAGCAACAGGTGATATGACCTTAACCGGAACAATTCGCGCTGAAGGTGGTAACGGTGGCTTAGGAGGACAAGGTGGTGCAGGTGCAAGCCCTTGTAATTACGGAGGTTCATTTTTCTGCGGAAGTGGAAACAGCGGAGCAACAAACGCAGGCGCTAATGGCGCTATGGGTGGAGGCGGAAGTGGTGGCAGAGTAAAAGTATTCCAGAACCCTTGCCGCAATAATGTAATCAATGCAAACGTTCTTCTTAGCGGTGGTAATGGAAATGGTGGTGCAGCCGCAACAGGAAGTGTTCACTATGGAAATCTTCCGGGCATTGTAGCTCCTACAGGTGCTGCAGTGGCGAGCAATGTAGATTGCTTTGGTGGAAATACAGGAACTGCAACTGCAACTGCAAACGGAGGTCTTCCTCCTTATACTTATTTATGGGATGATGTTAATGCACAGACAACAGCTTTTGCAACAGGGCTTGTACAAGGAACATATAATGTTACAATTGTCGATAATAACGGGTGCAGCGCAACAGCTACTGCAACTGTTACCGAGCCAGCAGTATTAAAAGCTACGGCTTCACTGGTTGCCAACCTAACCTGCAATGGTTCAGGTGATGGAGTTGCAGATGTTACTGTTACAGGTGGAACACCCAACTACAGTTACCTTTGGGATGACAATAACGGACAAACAACTCAAAGTGCAATTGGTCTTGATGCAGGATTTTATACTGTAACCGTAACAGATATTAACGGATGTATCTCAACAGATACTGTTACTGTAATCCAACCTGATGCCATCAGTGCATCATCGGTTGTAGATAATCAGGTTTCCTGCAACGCAGGTGCAGACGGTCAGGCTACAGTTACTGTTACAGGAGGCACCCCGGGATACCAATATCTTTGGGACAACTCACAAACAGATGCAACAGCAACAGGACTTCCGGCAGGTTCATTTACATGCGCAATAACTGATAATGCAGGATGTACATCTTCTGTTTCAGTTGATATTACTGAACCAACTGCCGTTGCCGGAACGGCAACAGAAATTGTTTCTATTCTTTGCAACGGTGGCGGAACAGCTTCTGCTCTGGCAAATGGCAGTGGCGGAACTCCAGGTTATACTTATCAGTGGAATGATAACGCTTCAACAGCAAATGATACAGTAGTAAATCTTCCAGCGGGAACTTACACGGTAACAATAACCGATAACAATCAGTGTACAGGAACTGCAACTGTTACGATTGATGAACCAACTATACTTACCGCAACTGTTATAGTTGACAGTGATGTTGCCTGCAACGGAGGCAATAACGGACAATTGACCGTAACACCAGTTGGCGGAACAGCACCTTATATTTATTTATGGAACGACCAATTAGCACAAACAGGACAAACCGCAGCTGGATTGGAAGCAGGACTATATGCAGTTACTATTACTGATGATAACGGTTGCGAAGTAAACGTTTCAAACGTTCAGATTGCTGAACCAACTGCATTGGCTGTATCATTAAGTTCATCTACTAATATTACTTGCAATGGTGATGATAACGGGCAGGCAACTATTAATGCCGCAGGCGGAACTCCTCCATATGTATATGACTGGAACGACCCTTCCAACCAAACACTGGCTACTGCTACCAACCTTCCTCCCGGCACCTATGATGTAACCGTTACTGATGATAACGGCTGCACCTTTAACTTATCGGGAATAACTATTACAGAACCTGAACCTTTAACAGCAGGCATAGCATCGTTTCAGAATGTGAACTGCAACGGAGGGAATGATGGTCAGGCAACAGGGGGAGCATTTGGCGGAACAGGTCCTTATGCTTATTTCTGGTCACCTTCGGGCTCAACAGACGCAACGATTACCAACTTACAAGCCGGTGAATATATTTTATTAGTTACTGATGCTAATGGCTGCACCGACTCTGAACTGGCTATTATCAACGAGCCACTAAATCCATTGGTGGCCAACTTTACAGCTGACCCCGACACTGGGCTGCAGCCTTTTGTTATCACCTTTACCAACACCAGCGTTGGAGCAAGTTCTTATGAATGGTTCTTTGGTGATGGCGAAACCTCAACTGATGTAAACCCAACTCACACTTATGTTGACTCAGGTTCATTTACCATTGTATTGGTGGCTTACGATTCAATTACCGGTTGTACCGATACGCTTTCTGTTACAGGTGGTGTTTATGTTATACCTACTTCTATTTTTGAAGTGCCTAACATTTTTACACCTAATGGTGATGGTTTGAATGATATGTTTAACCCTAAGTCACGCAACATTGTGCAGTTTGAGGGTGAAATATTTAACCGCTGGGGCGAAAAGGTTTATGGCTGGACAATGCCACAAGGCGGATGGGATGGCCGCACACCAAGCGGAAATATTGTTCCTGCCGGAACTTATTTCTATACGCTGAAAGCGGTGGGCGTTGATAATCTGAACTATGAACAAAAAGGTTCGGTTACATTGGTGAGGTAAGCCTTTCGGTAAAGGGCTTTAGCCCTGCCCTGCTGTTTTAAAATTATAAGTAGTCCCCGACCTGAAGGTTGGGGCTACTTTTTTTTAGACGTTGGCTTAAAACGATTGACAACTGCGTATATAAACAGCAGTATGGAAAGAATAGTCGATATCCAAACAATGTAGTCTCCGTGTCTGGTGTAGAAAGTAATCTCTTCATTGTAATTGATTGTTCCTTTTATAACTGCCGGCACCCAGAAGTTGGTTGGCTGGTCTATATCGCCACGCTGATTGATGAAGCAGGATGTTCCGGTGTTGGCTGAGCGGGCAATGCTTCTGCGGGTTTCAATGGCGCGCAGGCGGGCATAGCTGCAATGCTGACGGTAGCCGGGGGTGTCTTTCCACCAGCCATCGTTGGTGATGATGAAGATAAGGCCTGCTCCATTCTTGATATACTCACCACAGTATTCACCGTAAATGCTTTCGTAGCAAATGGCTGGGGCTATCTTGCGTTTATCATTGTGGGCGGTGAAGACGCTGCGTTCTTCCTGCACACCCAAACTTCCGGGCATGCCGCCTAAGTCAATGGCGTATTTTTCCAAGGGTTTTAATAACGCAGGGAAGGGCATCTTCTCTACACCCGGAACAAGTTTGGATTTATGATAGAGTTGTATGGGTTGCCCGTCTTCCATTTGCATGCCGGTGTTGTAGGCATCCCACGACATGTTCTTTTTCCTGCGCCAGGGGCGGGCAGTTGCGGATGGCCTCTCGCCTTCTTCGTACATTCTGTAAGATGACAAGCCCAACACAAACTTAAGGTGGGGATAGTCTTTCAGAAACTGGCGGATGCGTTGTATGCTGTTGCTGGTTTCTATCTTGTTTTCCCAGATGCCTTCAACTAGTGCGGTTTCGGGGCCAATCAGATAATCAGTAGTTGAGTCGATTTTTTCTTTTCCTAGATTTAGCATCTTTTCCAGTTGCTCGCTGGCCGTCATGCCGTCAAACTTTTCATTGTAAGGGTCAATGTTGGGTTGAACCACTACTATGCTTACGGGATTAACTTTTTCAGTATAGTTATGATAGATAAATAAGGAAAAGCTGATGGGTATTGCAATCCAAAGAAAAAAGAAATTTACTTTCGAAACAACAGGATTATAATTGTGGAGCGTAATTGCATCTTTCAAAATCAGGAACAAAACAATATTGCTTACAAAAATCCAGATGTTGCCTCCAAACACCCCGGTATATTCATACCATTGTATCCATTTATAGTATTCAGAAAAACCGTTGCCGAAGGTGAGCCAGGGCCATGATAAATCCCATTTCAGATGGAAATATTCCCAGACAATAAAGTAAACCACTAACGAAGCATAACCCAGTTTTTCGCCTGTATGTTTCCTGGTAAAATGAAAGAGTTGAAACACCAGCGCCTGAAACAGTGAGTTAAGCGTAAAGGCAATGATACCGCCAAAGGCAGAGGAATGATACACCCAATAGGTGGTCAATACATTCCAGGTAAGAAAGGTGATATATGTATACGGAAAGAGTTTTATTCCCGAATACTTGTGCCCTTGTGAGGCAACGTTTTGCTCAACCCACAACAGGGGAACCAGCGCCACAAAGAGCAGAGGCGCAAAGCCACCCGCAGGCCATGCCACCGAAAGCAGCACAGCACTTAATAATGAAAGACTGAGGTTTTGAAGTTTTTGCAAAGCAGGGCAAATGTAATGAGACAATTTGTCAATGAATCAATTTGACAATGAAAATGTATCCATTGTCAAATTGACAAATTAAGTAATTGGCAAATTACAGGCTGCCTACTTCAAATACTCATAAAGCTGATCTTTGAGCTGAACGCGTTTAAGACGAAGGTCGTTAAGCACAGCATCAGTTGTTATTTCTGCTCCGGTTTCAATGCGGTGGATGTCGTTATTAGCAGCATCGTATTCATCAAACAGTTTGCGGAAGTGATGGTCGCTTACTTTCAGGTTGTGAATTTTTTCTTTGTGCTGTGGGAATTCGTGCAAGAGGTCGTGTTTTTCCATAGGGTTTATTTTTTTACAAAGAAATGCCTAAGTAAAAAAAATAATTATGACAACTATCAAAGAAAGAATTGATAATTGTCATAAAATAGTTATTTCCGCTCCGAGTTCCGCTTAATCTCCTCCACCAATACATCGGTATTGGTGCTGCCGGGAAGTATCTGTAAGAAATTACCCTGTCCGCTGTCGGCCATCTTCTTCATCAGCTTCACGGCTTTTTCGTTTTGCCCGAAACCAACAATACTTAGTTTGGTTCCTTTGGCAGCATTCAGTTTTACCATGTCGGTAAAACTACCTTCGGTAACATCGCCCTGGTTAAACTCTCCATCCGTAGCAAGAAACAACTGGTTATTGCCATCGGGTATATAATGTGCGTCAATGGTTTCGTAAGCTGTGTTCATACCGCTTACACCGTTGGTCCAGCCATAAGGTGTAAGGCTGTCAATGAGCGCATATATCTCGTCTTTTTTATCGGCAGTAGTGGTAGGCAACAACACCTCAGCACTGGCGGCATAGGTAATGATGGTTATCTTATCCACCCCGCGCATCACTTTTACCAACTCCTTAATAGCAGCCTTCAGCATCTCCATCTTTTTGTCGCGTTTCATAGAACCCGATTCATCAATAAGGAATACGATGTTATTAACGCCAAACTTGTCACGCGAAAGTTCAGTAGGTTTTTCAGTTACGGAAACAGCAGTATCTGTGAGGGCAGTCAGTCCCCCTTCTCCTATTTTAGGAGAGGGGTCGGGGCTGAGGTCCGTGAGTTGCTCATCATACTGGTCATTTATATTACTGGATATAATGTCTGTTTCATCATACTGTTCGTTTACATTACTCTCAAACGTTTCGGCAGCAGGAGGTAGCTCTGCTCCCCTCTCCTTCAGGAGAGGGGCCGGGGGTGAGGTCTTGGTAGTATCATATTTCTCAGGTCCGCCATACCCCGCATTACTTGGCTTGGGAATAAAAACAACCTGTGGCGTTTCCTCATCGGGCTTATGATTCCAGAATGATGGACAAGCCGTGAGCGCATTTTTGTAAAGGGACTTAATGTTTCCGCGCACAGTAAGCTCCATCGGGTCGTTGCTCTTGTCAATCCACACCGTTGCCTTTTTACTGAACGCCCCTGTCTCGTTGGTATAGAGGTACACCTTTACCTCAGCCGATTCGCCAGGCTCAATTTTGCGCTTTGGAATTTCCACATACATCTCGCGCTGATAAAACATTGGAAGAAACATAATCTTCTCATTGCTTGTGTTGGTGAATTTAAACACTGCGGGAGGCGAGTTCCAGTCAGTTACCACACCAAAGTCATGAGTTCTACTTTCCCACTTCACCTGCTGAGCAAGTGCGGAATAACTCGCAACCAATAACCAATAACCAATAACTAATAACAAGCGTCCCATATTTCAAAGTAACGCAAAAACGCGGGATTTATTTTCATAATTTCGCCAACTCAAAAATTGAACCATGATAAAGATTGGTGTTTCAGCCGGTTTCCTCTATCCCGATGTAAACCGCACCTCGCACGGAAAAAAGACGCTTACCTACTTTGAGCGCGACATGTCGCGCTACCTTGCCCGCAAAGGCGTTATGCCCATCCTTATTCCCGACCTTGAAGGCGATAACCTCCTTGAGTTTCTGGGCGAAATGGATGGCTTTGTATTTCAGGGTGGCGCTGATATTGCACCCGAAACCTATGGCGAGCAACCAATACTGGATGGCAAGTGGAAAGGCGACCCCGAGCGCGATGCTTATGAACTGCGCATTATGGATTATGCCGTAAAGAACGATAAACCTATTTTGGCAATCTGCCGCGGCTTTCAACTGATGAACGTTTATTTCGGTGGAACCTTGTATCAGGACTTGCTCACCCAGAAAAGCGATTCACTTAAGCACCGCGATGCCGAAGTATATGACCGTGTTAACCACGAAGTAGTATTTACTAAAGGCGAACTGTTTGAAAGAATGTTTGCCGATGAGAAAAATCCACACGTAAATTCTGTGCACCACCAGGGAGTGAAAGATTTGGGAAAAGATTTGAAAGTATTAGCTGTTTGCCCCAATGATAATATGGTTGAAGCCTTTACCTACACCAAAGCCCCCGAAGGAAAAGTGATGGGCGTACAATGGCACCCCGAGTTTTTCCATACTATAAAGGAAAAATTGATAGATGCCGACAAGGTATATCTGCACTTTTTAAGTTTTTTAAATAAATAGCCAATTAGCCACAAGGCACATAGCACATAGCACATAGCAAACAATGAAAATAATAAACCCCGCCACCGAAGAAGTAATTACCGAAGTAGCTGAAGACAGCGCACAAATGCTTCAGACAAAGTTTAACAAGCTGCATGCTTCACAACCTGCATGGGCTGCAAAGCCTTTGTCAGAGCGGATTGCCATAATCAAACGCTTCTCGGATTTACTGGCCGAAGAAAAAGATGAGTTAGCCAAAACGCTCACGCAGGAAATGGGAAAACCCCTCAACCAAAGCAACAACGAGTTGAACGGAGCGCGCAACCGCATCAAGTTCTTTGTAGAGAATTCAGAGAAATACTTAGCCGATGAATGGGTAGTTACCGAAGGCGATACCAAAGAAAAAATAAGCTACGAAGCACTGGGAATTATCTGCAATATATCTGCATGGAACTATCCATACCTTGTTGGTGTTAACGCTTATATCCCTGCACTTATAGCAGGTAACACCGTATTATACAAACCATCGGAATACACAACCCTTACCGGTTTACATGTTGAACGTTTGCTTAAGAAAGCAGGAATACCTGATGATGTTTTCCATGTTGGTATTGGTGCACGTGCTGTTGGTGAAGCCCTGTTAGCATTGCCTTTTAACGGTTACTTCTTCACCGGCTCTTACAAAACAGGAAAATACATTGCCGAGAAAGTAGCAGGGAAAATGGTTCCAGTTGGTTTGGAATTAGGCGGCAAAGACCCTATGTATGTTGCCGATGACATTGCTGATATTGCTAAAGTGGCAGCTTCTGCTGTAGAAGGCGTTGTCTATAACAACGGACAAAGCTGCTGTGCGGTAGAACGCATTTATGTGCAGGAAAACATCTTTGACAAGTTTGTAGAAGCCTATGTTGCTGAAAACAAAAGAATGAAAGTTGGGAATCCAATGGAATCGCCAGATATTGGCGCTATGAGCCGTCCGGAGCAATTATCATTTCTTGATGCTCAGGTGAAAGATGCCGTTGCAAAAGGTGCAAAACTTCTGGCTGGCGGGCACATTGTTGATGGCAAAGGCTATTTCTTTCAGCCAACCGTTTTAACAAACGTAAACCATAACATGCGCATTATGACTGAAGAAAGTTTTGGTCCCGTTGTAGGCATACAAAAAGTAAAAGACGATGAAGAAGCACTGCAACTGATGCAGGATACCGAATACGGATTAACCGCTGCTGTTTATTCTTCCAGTAGAGAGCGCGCAGAAAACATGATGCGCAAACTAAATACCGGAACCGTTTACTGGAACTGCTGCGACCGTGTTAGTCCTAACCTACCCTGGAGCGGAAGAAAAAACTCAGGAATAGGAAGCACGCTTTCTCATTTGGGGATTCGAGCGTTCACACATCCAAAAGCCTACCACTTGCGCGGATAAAACTGAAATCAATAAGTATATATTTGTGTCCTACGAATTTCTCTTTATGAAAAAACTATTGCTCTTCATTACTGGTGTTGCTTTAATTGCAGCATGCACCAACACTAAAAAAAACTCAGCAATACATCCAGGAGAAAATGATGATAAAACCGTTCAGGAAGCTTTTATAAACGCCAAACCTGGCGACACCATTCGCTTTGGCGAAGGTGTATTTAAATTCCGCAACACCGTTTCGTTAGAAGGCATTGACAGCGTAACCATCATAGGTGCAGGAATGGATAAAACCATCTTTTCTTTTGCAGGGCAAACCGAAGGGGCGCAAGGTGTGTATGCTAAAGCCAACAATTTCACTATTCAGGATATAGGTATTGAAGATGCAAAAGGCGATGGAATAAAAGTGCAGGCAAGCGAGAATGTAATTATTCGCAGAATACGCACAGAGTGGACAGGTGAGCCTGACAGTACCAACGGTGCTTATGGTTTATATCCTGTTCAGTGCAAAAATATATTGATGGAAGAGTGCGTTTCCATTGGCGCTTCGGATGCAGGAATTTATCTGGGACAAAGCGAAAACGGAGTTGTGCGCAGAAACAGAGTGGAAAAAAATGTTGCAGGAATTGAAATAGAAAACACCAAATATGCTGACGTGTATGAAAATAAAGCCATCAACAATACAGGCGGAATTATGATTTTCGATTTGCCTGACTTGCCAAAGAAAAACGGAACACATATCCGAGTTTTTAATAATGAAATTATCGGCAATAATCATTACAATTTTTCTGCAATGGGAATTTCGGTTTCAATGGTTCCATCGGGAACAGGTTTGTTATTTATGGCTTGTCAGAATGTGGAAGCATTTGGAAATACTGTAAAAGATAATAATACTGTGGCCCTTTCAATTTTAAGTCTAAATACCATGGGTAGGCAAACCAAAGATTCATTGTTTGACAAATTCCCTTCTTCTATTTATGTTCATGATAATGTAATTGAGCGAAGCAAAAGTATACCTGACACATCCCGCCAATTTGGGAAAATGATGTATCAGATGTTTGGCAATGATTTGCCGCTTGCTATAAGCGATGGAGATTTTAATCCAGCATACCTTGAAAACGGAAAACTGAAAACAGGAAAAGAGATTTGCGTAAAAAATAATCGAAATCTAACATTCTACAACCTTGCTGCTAAAGTAAGTGGAATGCCAATGTTTGATTGCGAAGGCACTGTGCTTCCTGCTCTAAATCTTTACCCCGAAAAATAAATTTTTAAACTGTTGCTGCAATAATAGCTTTCATTGTAAAGAATGAAAGCTCATTATTAATTTTTTCAAACTCAGCCTGTACTTTATTTCCTGATTTGCGAAGTATATCTATCAAACCCAAACCCGCACCTCCTTTAGGCGAAAAGCCGGTATTTACCATAGTGTCTTTATAAATTTCTTTTAAGCCCATTTTATCAAGCTTATTCAGCACTTCAATTTTTTCCTTAAGCCAAGAAGCATTATCATTATGTATCAGGTTTCCTGTAGTAATAAAAAAATGATTATCGCTTTTGCCCAAAACTACCACAGAAGGTCGCTTCAAACTTTCAGCAGCAGAAATTTCTGTGTGATGGCTGATATTTTGTAAGCATTCAACAAGAACATTAAACACTTTACGTTTTACTTTTTATCTGCACCTGAAATATTTAATCGTATTTCTGTAATAGACAAAATACTCTCTGAAGTCTTTGAATTTACTGCATCCTGATATACAAAAAGCAACTCGTGATCGATCATTACCTGACTGATTTCAGCAATCTCTTTTGTAAGTGCTTTTGATTTTTTCACAGGAACGTCAAGAATTTCAGGCATATATTTAATTTGAAATTAAGCCCCTTATAAGTAAAAAAGAAGATAAAGTTTCACTAAGAGGATTACAAGCACTTGAAATAATGTTCTGCATTTTTAACAATCAGCAATACTTTTCAACTGTGGTTATAAATTTAATCTTCATTAAATTTGACTTATTCGAAATAATACATACCTTTCGCCAAGACAAGGAGCATGACAAAACATTTTTTGCTTTATTATTAATTTCATGGTAAAACGTTTACCCTTAGTACTCTGCTGCTTCAGTATCTTATTCTTTTCATTTACTAAGCAAGCTATTTCTCAATGCAATAATGCAGGATTTGAAAACGGCAACTTCAACGGTTGGACAGGAACCTGGGAAAATACTGATAGCGATTGTCATGGAGGAACTCTTTTCGGATTATGTATTGGTGCTACCGGACCCAATCCTTTTCACTACCCAGGACTAAATCAGGGAGCAAACAATCAGGCAGCAGATGCCCTTCCCGAAAACAATCATTTTATTATGACTGGAGGAAATGATCCTATTGCAGGAGCAGGAATACCAGTAGTTTTTCCGGGAGGAGGAAATTATTCCATGCGCTTAGGGAATGCACAGGCAGAGGATGGGGGCGAATCGGTTAGCTACTCTTTTGTGGTAACACCCACCAATTGCAATTTCACATATCACTATGCTGTTGTTATAAATGATGGCGGACATCCGGCCAGCGAATCACCCTATTTTCAGATACGAATGACTGATGGAAATGGCAATCAAATTGATTGTGCCACATACGATGTGGATGCCACCACTGCACCTACGATAGGTGGCTTCGTTACTTTACCTGGCGATATTTTCTACAAACCATGGACATCGGTCTTTATTCCACTGAATAATTATATGGGGCAAAACGTAACCATAAAATTCATCACACGCGATTGTTTTGCCAGCGGAGGCAGCCACTTCGCATATGCCTATATTGATGCAACTTGCGGTCCACTTGAAATTATTTCTTCTTCACCTACCGTTTGCGGAGGGCAAAATGTTACCCTAAGTGCACCTATAGGAGCTGCAACTTATTCATGGACAGGACCAGGCCTTACACCTCCCACAAACACGCAACAAGCTACAATTACACTTGCTGGAAGTTATACTGTTACCATGACAACTTTCGGTAATGTTCCGTGCACTTTTTCATTAGATACAATTATTCCTGGCAGCCCTGGTAATCCTGTTGCTAATTTTACTGCTACTTCAGCCTGTGCAGGCGACCCGATACAATTTACTGATGCTTCAACGCCTAGTGGCTCTATAACACAATGGTGGTGGGATTTTAATGGCGACAATACTCCTGATGCAACAACCCAAAATCCGGCATTTGCATTTGGCTCAACCGGAACGTATCCTGTGCGTTTACTGATTTCATGGCCTCCATGTTTAGATGATACAATTATTAACGTTACTGTCATTTCAAATCCAACTTCAACATTTACTGTAACAACTCCAGTTTGTGCAGGAATTTCTTCAACGATAACTTATACAGGTAATGCCCCACCAAACGCAACTTACGCGTGGGATTTTGATGGCGGAACGGTTGTCTCCGGAAGCGGACAAGGACCTTATCAAATCAGTTGGCTGACTGGAGGAACAAAAAATATTACACTTACGGTTACTGTAGGTTCATGCTCTTCACCTTTAACAACTCAACAGGTTGTTGTTAATCCTTTCCCACCTGTAACAGTTAGTCCGGATATAGGAATTTGTGTTGGACAAAGCACAACGCTTACAGCAGCAAATGCTACTTCATATGCATGGTCGCCTGCTATCGGACTAAGCGCTGTAACAGGCGCAACAGTTACAGCTACTCCGGCCATAACTACAACTTACACAGTTACCGGAACGGCAGCAGGGTGCGATGGAACAGCAACAGTTACAGTTACAATAAATACAATTCCAAATGTAACAGTAAACCCAACCACAACAACTATTTGTGCAGGTGTAACCACTACGTTAACTGCAGCTGGTGCGTCTTCATATAACTGGTCTCCTGCTACCGGACTAAGTGCAACAACTGGTGCTATAGTTGATGCTACTCCTTTGGTAAATACTACTTACACCGTTACAGGTGATAATAATGGTTGCACGGCAACTGCAACCTCAGACTTTATTATTGACCCCACTCCTACTCTTGTTCTTAGTCCTGATGTAACCATTTGTGAAGGACAAACCACAACATTAACTGCAGGCGGAACAGGCGCAAATTCTTATTCATGGTCACCGGCAACAGGCTTGAGTGCAACAACAGGAACAAGTGTAGATGCAACACCTGCTGCAACCACAACTTATACAATAACAGCAATAGGAAATGTTTGCAACTTTACAGGTACGATTGATGTAACTGTAAACCCATATCCTGTAATAAATGTCTTACCAGCAAGCGCATCCATATGCGAAGGTGAAACACAAACATTTACGGCAAGCGGAGCAAACACCTTTACATGGTCTCCTGCAACAGGATTAAGTGCAACAACAGGAGCAAGTGTTGATGCAAGTCCGTTAGCAACTACTACTTATGAAATCATAGGCTCAAACGCAGGCTGTAATGATACTATTGATGTAACGTTAACAGTAAATCCTGTTCCTGTAACAACTGTTAGTCCGGATGTTACTATTTGCAGCGGAACTTCAACACCATTGGTAGCAGGAGGAGCAACTACTTACATTTGGTCGCCAACTACCGATTTAAGTTCTGGAACAAATCCAAATGTTACTGCTAACCCTAATACAACAACAACATATACTGTAACAGGAACAAGCAATAACTGTTCATCTACCGCAGATGTGACAGTTACTGTAAATCCTACACCAACAATAGGAATTCTTCCACTTACTTATTCTTATTGCGAAGGCGGTTCAATTGATCTTGAAGCTTATGGAGCTAATACGTATGTATGGACACCAGCAACAGGTCTAAGTGCAACAACGGGAAGCAATGTAACAGCAAATCCAATTATTACTACTACATATACCATAACCGGGACTTCGCTAGGATGCACAGATGATGAAACAATTACCGTAACAGTTTATCCAAATCCAGTAGTTGATTTTTCGGCAAGTGATACAGTTGGCTGCAAACCTCTTTGTGTTGATTTCACTAACAACAGTAGTATTTCTTCAGGAAGTATTACAAGTTATTTCTGGGAATTAGGCAATGGCACCCAAACATTAACATCGTTCAGCCATTGTTATAATGATACAGGAACTTTTACAGTTGAACTTACTGCAACATCAGATCATAATTGCGTTACTAAACTTACAAAACTGGACTATATTACTGTTAACCCTTTGCCGGTTGCTAATTTCAATTTTACACCACCAACAGCAAGCATTCTTGACCCTACAATTCAGTTTGGAGACCAAAGCAATGGAGCAACAGAATGGTATTGGTATTTTGGAGACGGAGATTCATTAAACAATTTGATTACAACTCCTGAACATGTATACCCGGCCACACAACAGGGTACGTATACTGCAAGACTATTAGTTGTAAATCAGTTTGGATGCACAGATGAAATAACACACGATGTAGTAATAACACCTGTAGTTACACTTTATATTCCAAACGCATTTACACCAAACAGCAATCGCAGAAACGATATCTTCTATGCTTATGGCGAAGGAATAGCAGAATTTGAAATGATAATATTCAATCGTTGGGGTGAATATCTGTTCCGTTCTCAGGATATAAACGTAGGTTGGGATGGCACTTTCAATGGTGTTGAAGTTCCTAATGATGTGTATGTTTATGTAGTAAACTATGTAGGCGTAGACGACAGCAATGGCAACAAAAGAGGAATGGTTACGGTAGTAAAGTAATAACTTTAACCAAACTGCTATCTTTGCAGCTATGTGCGGAATAGCAGGATACTTCTCACCCGAAGGGCGTTTTAAAAAACAGGATTTAGAAACAATTACCACAGCGCTGGCTCATCGCGGACCGGATGCTGCCGGTTATTTCATTGAAAATGCAGTTGGACTGGGACACAGAAGACTGAGTATTATTGACCTGAGCGAGTCTGCTAACCAACCCTTTTTTTCACGCAACAATAGATATGCTCTGATATTTAACGGTGAGATTTATAACTACAAAGAGATTGAAGCTGAACTAAAATTAAGAGACCCGAATTTTCAGCCTAAAACAACTTCCGATACGGAAATAGTCACTGAAGCATTTGCTGTTTGGGGAATTGATTTCGTTCACAAACTAAACGGAATGTTTACAATTGCCGTTTATGACCGTGATGAGAAATCACTTTTGCTTTTTCGCGACAGAATGGGAATTAAGCCTGTATACTATCATTACGATGGGAAAAATTTTGCGTTTGCATCAGAGATAAAAGCTCTGACTAAAATTGGCCTTGACAAATCTCTTGATTTGAATGCACTTAAAGATTATTTTTTTCTTGAATACATTCCTGGAGAACAAACAATTTTTAAAAGTATACGAAAACTTTCAGCCGGATATTATTTGAAAATATCTGAGCAAGGCTTAGAGAAAAAACAGTATTATGATATTGCAGATAAATATACTGAGAATAGCACAAACACAGAAGACTTCTACAAAGAAGGGTTTATTGAACAATTAAAAAAATCAGTAAAATACCAGAGCATAAGCGATGTTCCTATTGGTGCATTTTTAAGTGGCGGTACAGATTCCTCTCTAATCTGCGCAGTTTTTCAGGAACAAAACACACAACCTGTAAATACCTTTACTATTGGTTTTGATGTCAAGGAATTTGACGAAACTGCTTATGCGGGAAGGGTTGCTGAAATTTTAAAAACCAATCATAGTCTCACTCGTGTTGGTGAAAGTGAGGGAATGGAATTAGTGGAGCACTTGTGCGATTTTTATGACCAGCCATTTGCAGTGCCTTCTGGAATTCCAAGCTATATTGTCTGCAAAAAAGCAAAGTATAGTGTAACTGTAGCATTGAGCGGAGATGGCGGAGATGAACTTTTCATGGGTTATGGTTACTATAACTGGCACAAAAGAATTGAAAAAATAAATTCGATAGGCGGTTATCCAGCACGAAAAATTGCTGTATCATTACTCGGGGTTCTCGACAACAGGAGTAAACGAGCTGCAAGGATTTTTGATTATCGTGAAAACGACAACAGTTGGCTGCACATATGGAGTCAGGAACAATATATGTTTTCTGAAAAAGAAATAAGTAACTTATTTAATACTGAATACAAGCATTCAACCCTTAGCACTGAATGGAATAAAATAAGTGCAATGAATATTCAGCCATTTGAACAAATTGCATTGTTTGACATAAAAAATTATCTAGCCGATAATCTTTTATATAAAATGGATGTTGCTTCAATGTCATCAAGCTTGGAGGTGCGTGTACCATATCTTGACCATAACTTAGTTGAATTTGCATTGAATGTTCCATTGGAATTCAAAATAAAGAACAGAGAGCAGAAATACCTTATGAAAAAATCATTAGAAAATTATTTGCCCAATGATTTAATTTATCGAAAAAAATGGGGATTTCCTGCACCAGTAGGAACATGGCTACAGTCAGAAATGGGTTATCTCATTGATAAATATTTGAACAAAGATGAACTAAATAAACATCAACTTTTCAATTCTGATTTTGTCAATACGATAATCACTAAATTCAGAAAGGGTGAAGCTTTTCATTACAAAAGAATTTGGGCTTTGATAATATTTCAGATGTGGTATAATAAATATATGAAATGAAACTAAAGCCTCGCCTGATTTTATTTGACAATATTGATAATAATGAAAAAGGAATTTTTTCAGTGGCAAATACTTCGAAAATACCTTTTGAAATAAAGCGTATATTCTGGATATTTGAAGGACAAGACAATAGAATTGCAGGGGAACATGCCCACAGAAATTCAGAACAGGTTCTTGTCGCTTTGCAAGGTGTAATTAAAATTTCAACTGAAAATTCAGAAGGTGACAAAGTAGATTTTATACTTGATAAAAAACACAAAGGCCTTTATATTCCTTCATTATGCTGGAATAAAATAGAGTTTACAAATAATGCAGCCTTGTTGAGTTTTTCTTCTAAAGAATATGAGCCAACAGATTATATTAGAGATTATAACGAATTTAAAAAAATTTGAAGTTTAAAGGTAAAAACATCAGCTTAGGGAAAAATGTAAAACTTGGCAAGAATGTCAGGATTGGAGACAATACAGTAATTTATGACAACGTAGATATTGCAGACAATACAACCGTTTGCAATAATTGCATAATTGGAGAGCCTACAAAAGATTATTACACCAATAAGAACTACAAAAACCCAAAAACTAAAATTGGTGTAAACTCACTGATACGAAGCCATACTATTATTTATGCTTCTGTTAAAACCGGAACCAATTTCAGCACTGGACATAGAGTTACAATAAGAGAAAAAAGCAAGTTTGGAGATTACTGCATGATAGGAACTATGAGTGACATTCAGGGTTATGTAAAATTTGGAGATTATTGTCGACTTCATAGTAGTGTTCACATTTGTCAGTACTCTGAAATTGGAAATTTTGTATTCATATACCCCTTCGTTGTTTTTACTAATGACCCACACCCTCCTTCAACAGTTTGGAAAGGGCCAAAAATTGGAAATTTTACACAGATTGCGGTAAGTTCAATCATTAATTCCGAGGTGAAAATCGGCAGCAATTGCTTGGTTGCCGCCAACTCATTTATTAAATCAGATATGCCTGATTTTTCAGTGTTTGGTGGAAGTCCAGCCGAAAAAATTTCTGATATCAGAAAAATAAAATCAAAACAAGTATCGGGAATGCATTATCCCTGGATGAAAAATTTCAGTAAAGGAATGCCTTGGGGAAAGATTGGGTTTGAGAAATGGCAACAGAAAAAAGGGTAATGAATAAAATTTCCTTTGTAATTCCATGCTTCAATAACGAAGAAAATATTGATGACCTGTTTAATGCATTATTTGAGAATGAAAAGCAATTTCATGAAGTTTGCTTTGAATACGTAATGATAGATGATGCATCAAAAGATAAAACTATTGAAGTGCTCAAGAAGTGGCAGGGGAATAGCACTTATCAGATAAAAGTTGTTGAACTCAATAAAAATATTGGTTCTCACAAAGCAGTTTTTAAAGGCTTAAATTATGTAACTGGTGATTGTGTGATTATAATGGCTGCTGATTTACAAGATCCGCCAGAATTAAGCTACAAGATGTTTATGGAATGGAAGAAGGGGGGCAAACTTGTCCTAGCAATTAAGAACAACCCAATGCCAGCATTTTCAAAATTATTTCATAACATTATGAGAATTTTATTTGTTAGAAGAGCCCCTAAAGGAGCTTTTGATTATGTTTTATTTGACAAATCATTAATACCGAAATTGCAAATAAAGTCAATCAGAAACTGCAATTTATTTTATCGTCTTATAGATTTACAATCTGAGACATCAATCTTAAATTACACTAAAGAGAAAAGGCTAAAAGGAAAATCAGGATGGACTTTTCAAAAGAAGATTGTTTTTTTTTCAGAGAATCTACTTTACTATTCCATTTCAAAAACTGGAATTACTAAATGATAGCATTAAAGGAATTCAAATTAGCCTACCTTTTTATCATTAACAATTTCTTGTTTTTCAAAATACTCTCTGATAATATATAATGATGAGAGATAAAAGGGAATACAAGGTATTTTATACCTTACTAAAGCCCCAAAATTAGACGTTGAAAGCCCAATCCCAAAGGCAAAAAAAACAGCAAAAGTCAGTGAAAATAATAGCAAGGGTTCCTTGAGAATATACTTTATCACTTTAATTGGACCAACACGAAATAAAAATATTATAGTAAAAATTAATAAGAATGTATTTTCAACTCCTGAAATAAACATTACAGGATTTCTTGCTTCAAAAATAAATGGCCTGAACAATCCTGCCATAACAGCAAGCGGAAATTTTGAAAATACGCCTCCAATGGAGCCATCAAATTCTCCAATATCAAAAGAGTTTCCTTGATAATAGTCCTGTTTTAAATCATTTTGACTCACTACTGCTTTGTTAAGCATATTATCAACAGAAGAATACTGTTTAAGGTTTGATGAAAGTGAACTAAAAACAACAGTTCCTAAAAGCATAAATACAACTATTATTACAGGCGCTACAAGGATTTTTATAACAGGGCTTTTTACTGCCTGAATTCGTTTAAAACTGACCCAAACCAATGATCCTGGTAACAGCGCAATAAAAATATATGGCTTAAATGATATCATTACAAAAGTTGTTATAATTAACCAAAAAATATTAGGCATAATTTTCTCCCTCTTTATAAAAACCATGTAAATAGAATAGGTGAACCAACATGCTGCTGACAATGTGTAAGTATCTTTCATAATTCCTGAACCCCAAAAAAGCAAAGAAGGAAAAAATAAAATGGCAATTGCAAATTGCTTTTCAAGCCCTGGAAACTCTCTGGTAAATAACAAATACAACCTCCATACTCCCGCATAAGAAAGAGCAGAAAGTAACAATGTACATGTGAAATAACTTTGAATACTTAAGAGATATAGCGGACTAATAAATCTAATAGTTGAAAACGATTGTGCATCTTTCCAATATTCAGGAAAACCTGTTGTACTATCGAAGTAATAATAATTTGACATTGTAAGATTGCCTGACAAAATATCAAGGTAAATTGAAAAATTTTTTGACATCAATTTAACTAAACAACCTGAAAACTTCCAATAAGCAATAGAATCTCCTCCTTTGTAATAAAAGATATAAATACAGCAGAAAATAAATCCGCCTAATATTTTGGCTAAAATCCCTTTTACATAGTATTCATAGGCTTTATTAGTTTCTATATTGCTATTTTTTATTGCATTTGCGAAAGCATACACTATTAGAAAGTAAATCGGAAATAATACAAAATCCCACACAGTAATAAAATTTTCCATTTACTCTACTAAAAACTAGTTCATTATTTTTCTCTTATTCAACTCTTGTTGAAACTTTCGGGCATTAGCCAAATGCTGATCGTATGATTTCGCAAATACATGCGTAAAAGACATATCAGGATTGGCACAAAAATAAAGGTAATCATGTTTCTCGTAATTCAAAACTGCTTCGATAGAACGTGCATCAGGAATACAAATTGGTCCAGGTGGCAAACCTGCATACTTGTATGTATTATATGGCGAATCGATTTCTTTATGGATGTTTAAAACTCTGGTGATATTGAAATTTCCGGAAGCGAAAACCAAGGTTGGATCAGCTTGCAATAACATCCCCTTTTTTAGCCTGTTCAAATAAACACCTGCTATAGTCGGCATTTCATACCTTTTGCGGGTTTCCTTTTCAACTATTGATGCAAGTATTGCAACATCTGCCTGAGATAAATTCAATGCTTTTGCTTTTGAAATTTTGTCATCTGTCCAGAATTTCTGATGCTCTTTTCTCATCCGTTCAATAAATTGTTCTGCACTTGTATTCCAGTTAAACTCATAGGTATTTGGAATAAAAAGTGTACCGGCATTTTCAATATCCAAACCATATTTTTTCAAAAATGCTTCATCTTTAAAAATAGCAGAAAGACTTAGTGAATCTGCTTCCAATTGTTTTCCAACCAGTGAAATAATTTCTTCTTTTCTTCTGATATTATTAATCACCAACTTAACAGGAACCTGTTTGCCTGAGCGAAGCAAATTAACTAACTCATTATTACTCATTCCCGCTTTAATCAAATATTTTCCCGGATAAATTTTGTCCTTATAATTTTTTCTTTCTGCAACCCACTCAAATGAATTAATGTCAACCACAATTCCTTTTTTACTCAGAATATTCTTGACGGTATTAATATCTGCTCCTGTTGGAATGAAAATAAAAGTTGATTTCTCTCCTTGCAGTGAAACATTTGGCTGATAAATTATTTTATAAAATTCCCAACCTGTTATTCCTCCTCCCGCAAGCAAAAGCAAAACAAAAATGATTACTACTTTTTTCAGGAAGGAGGACTTTCCTTTTTTTTTTGCAGTCATTTATTTCAATTGTTTAGCAACTGTAAAAAATGAACATCGCTCCAGTTTTTTCCATTCTTAACCCAATTCTTTTTTGTGCCAACAATAGAAAATTTATGTTTTTTAAATAGTGCAATACTGCCTTTATTCTCTATACCAATGTCACAATAAAGCTGATTTAAGTTTAATGTATTGAAAGCATATTTAATCAGCACACCCAATGCTTCATCAGCATAACCTTTTCTTCGGTGTTCAGCAGCTGATATTAGAATACCAATACCCGCCCTAAGATGCAAGGGATTAAAATCATACAAATCAATACAACCAATTGCGTTTTTATTTTCAGTTTCTATAATTAATCGCAACTGCTTAGTTGTATAAATATCTAAATGAGCACTTGACAAATATTGCTTTATCACCTCTTTTGAAAATGGTGCAATGGTATTACTAACATGCCAAACAGTAGTATCATTTTCCCACTCATATAGCAGGTTTCCATCAGACGGCTCAATGGCTCGCAACTTTATTCTTTCTCCTTTTAAAATCATTTATTATTCTATTTCTCCTTTAAATACAAATTCTGCCGGACCTTCCAGCCAAACATCTGTAAATGAATTTTTATTCTGCAATTTATATTTCACTTTTAAACTTCCGCCCGGAACAGCAATTCTACATTCTGTTTTACCACTTACCAATCCTGCAGAAGCCACAGCTAAAGCGGAAGCAGTAACGCCTGTTCCGCAGGAAAGAGTTTCGTCTTCTACTCCTCGCTCATAAGTTCGAACGTTCAACGTTCCATCTTTTAATTCTACAAAATTTACGTTAATTCCTTTTGCCGAAAATCGCTCACTTCTTCTGATTTTTCTACCTTCAGAAAATACATCTAAATCGGAAACTTTGTCAACAAATCTGACAAAATGTGGTGAACCTGTATCTAAAATAAAATCGTTTCCTGACTTTTCAATTACTGAAACATCTTTCATTTTCAGGCTTACAATTCCGTTCTCAAATATTTTAGCTTCGTGTTCGCCATCTATAGCAATAAATTTTGCACTGATTTTTATCACACCTAAAAACGCTGCGAATGCAGTAATACAGCGCCCTCCATTTCCACACATCGTACTTTCATTTCCATCGGAATTAAAATAAACCATACTAAAGTCATAGTCTTTTACGTTCTCTAATAAAATCAAGCCATCAGCACCAATGCCAAACCTTCTGTCGCACAGTTTTTTTATACCAGACAAATCAGAATTAAATTTTTTATCACGGTTATCTATCATGATAAAATCATTTCCCGTGCCTTGATATTTATAGAAAGTAATCATAATACAAACCTATTATTCATTAACATTTTTTAAGACTGACATCAGAACCCAACGGCACGCTTCTTGTTAATTTTGCAATCACAAAAAATAAAGTCCAAAGTTAAACCTTAAAATAAATATAGCACATGAAAAAGTTCCTGAGTTTATTTATAGCTGCAATTGCCGGAGGCTTTGCATCATTAAGCATTTATAACTATGTAAATCCACAACACAGCGCTTATTATACTACTGGTAGCGTTCAGAACGCTAAGGCTGTAAACTTTGCAGTTACTCCACCGGAAGTGGGTATTGATTTTACAACTGCTGCAGAAATGTCAGTTCATGGCGTAGTTCACGTACAAACTATGTATCAACAAGAAGTAAATAATTATTTTGATTTTTATGATCCGTTTCGTGATTTCTTTCGAGGGCATGGTGGACAACAACCTAAATTTCAACCTCAGGTAGCAAGCGGTTCTGGAGTTATTATTTCTGAAGATGGTTTTGTAGTTACAAATAATCACGTTGTGGAAGGTGCCGATCAAGTTGAAATTACTTTAAATGACAACAAAAAGTATCAGGCAAAAGTGATTGGAACCGATCCAACAACAGATTTAGCACTACTTAAAGTAGATGCGCATGGATTACCCTTTGTTACTTATGGAAACTCTGATGATCTAAAAGTAGGTCAATGGGTGCTTGCAGTTGGAAATCCTTTTAACCTGACTTCAACCGTTACAGCAGGAATTGTGAGTGCAAAGGAAAGAAACATCAACATTAACCAAGAGCAGTTTGCAATTGAATCATTTATTCAAACTGATGCTGCTGTAAATCCCGGAAACAGCGGTGGTGCATTGGTAAACAGTCAGGGTGAGTTGGTAGGAATTAATACTGCTATAGCATCCAATACTGGTTCATATTCGGGCTATTCTTTTGCTATACCTGTAAATATTGCCCGCAAAGTAGTGGACGATTTAATGGAGTTTGGTGAAGTTCAGCGTGCTTTTATTGGTGTAAGTATCAGAGACATAGACTCACAATTAGCTGACGAGAAAAACATTAGTGTACAGAAAGGTGTTTATGTTAATGGACTTACAGATGGTGGGGCAGCAGCAGAAGCTGGTATAATAGAAGGTGATATTATCACTTATATTGGAGAACATGCTTCAGACAATGTGCCACAACTGCAGGAAATGATAGCCCGCTACCGTCCAGGGGACAAAATTCCGGTAACGGTTTTGAGGGATGGAAAAGAGAAAACATTTACAGTCGTTCTTAGAAATAAAAATGGTGATACCGAAAGGATTGTAAAAGACCTGAACGAAAACATTACTGTTCTTGGAGCAAACTTTGAGCCGGTGAGTAAGGAAGAAATGTCAAAACTAAAAATTGACAAAGGCATGAAAGTAATTGGGCTTACAGGTGGAAAACTGAGAAGCGCAGGAATAAAAGAAGGTTTTATCATCACCAAAATAGATGGCAAACCGATTAAAACAAAAGAAGATATCAGCCTGGCGCTGGAAAATAAAAAGGGAGGAGTTTTGATAGAAGGTATTTATCCTAATGGCTTTAAGACATATTATGGTTTTGGTTTGTAAATTTCTGTTTTAAAGTCGGGAAAGGCTCTGCTAAAGTGGGGCCTTTCTCATTTTTATACTGTTTAAACATTAACCTTAATTTGGGTGTTGTATCATAAGTATAATTTTATACTTTTGTGCTCCCTAAAAAAGGATTTACAATCAGTTAACATAGTTCTTACCACTAATTTAAAAGCAAAGGAGATTTCTCAATGAGGCAGCTAAAGATTACCAAATCCATTACCAACCGCGAAAGCCAGTCGTTAGACAAATATTTACAGGAAATAGGACGTGAGGAACTTATCACAGCAGAAGAAGAAGTAATTCTAGCGAAGAAAATCCGTGATGGCGACCAGGCCGCTTTGGAGAAGTTGACCAAATCAAACTTGCGTTTTGTGGTTTCGGTAGCTAAACAATACCAGAACCAGGGATTAAGTCTTCCCGATTTGATTAACGAAGGAAATCTTGGTTTGATTAAAGCGGCAACCCGTTTTGATGAAACAAGAGGTTTTAAATTTATTTCTTACGCTGTTTGGTGGATTCGTCAATCTATTCTTCAGGCATTAGCTGAACAATCTCGTATTGTTCGTTTGCCGCTGAATCAGGTTGGTTCACTGAACAAAATCAATAAAGCATTTTCAAAATTAGAACAGGAATTTGAGCGCGCTCCCACAGCAGAGGAGTTGGCAAAACTTCTTGAAATCCCTGAAGATAAAGTAGCTGACACCATGCGCGTTTCTGGTCGTCACGTATCAATGGATGCGCCTTTTCAAGTTGGTGAAGACAACAACCTGCTGGATGTATTGGTAAATCCTGATGCACCAAAAACCGACAGTTTTTTGATGACCGAGTCATTGCAAAAAGAAATTGAGCGCTCGCTTTCAACTTTAACGGAAAGAGAAAGTGATGTGGTTCGTTTGTTCTTCGGCATTGGAATTCCTCACGGACTAACTTTGGAAGAAATAGGGGCTAAATTTGACTTAACCCGTGAGCGTGTTCGTCAAATTAAGGAGAAAGCTATACGCAGACTGCGCCACACTTCAAGAAGCAAACACCTGAAAGCATACCTCGGCTAATATTCAACCGAAATGATTATAAAAATAGGCACAGAAAAAACTACAGCTAGTTTTATCTGTGCCTATTTATTTTAATAAAAACACAACAAACAAAAACACATGTCAACTGAAACAACTGCATCTGTAAACAGAACCTCTAAAAAAGGCTATGAAGCCGAACTAAAAGAATGGATACGCTACGAGAAAGCCGCTACCGAACTGATTAAAACAGTTTGTGATTTATGGCTAGACAAAAGCGTTGAACTGATTGTTTTCAGACGCGAGCTTTACAACAAAAGCATCAGCGAAATTCTGGACATCCATGATTACGCTAATAAAATTGTGCGCAAGCCCATCAGCATTATGGATACGCTGCTGATTGCTAAAGAAATTGCAAAACTTGACCTCTCCCCTGCCCGTATTGACTTGGGAAAACTCACCAACGAGTGGATACAGGAAAAAACAAAATTTGAAAATGAAACAACCTTTGTAACTAACAAACTGTCTGATTTCATCGGAAAAGAAAAACGTGTATTGGAACCAAAAGATGTGGTGCTTTATGGTTTCGGAAGGATTGGAAGATTAGCTGCACGTGAATTAATTACACAAGCTGGCAAAGGCGAACAACTGCGCCTTCGCGCTATTGTTACCCGCAGCAACAGCGATGCTGATATTATTAAACGTGCTGATTTGCTGAGAACCGATTCGGTTCACGGACCTTTTCCCGGAACTATTGATGTTGACTCAGAAAACAAAGCGCTTATCATCAACGGGCATTATGTACAGATGATTGCTGCAAAAACTCCCGAAGAAATTGATTACACCGCTCATGGAATTGACAATGCTTTAGTGATTGACAACACAGGCGTAAGTCGCGACCGCGATGGTCTGGGCAAACACCTGAAAGCAAAAGGTGTGGCTCAGGTTTTATTGACTGCTCCGGGCAAAGGTGATATTCCAAATATTGTTCACGGTGTTAATCAGGAAAAATTTGACATTAAGAAAGAAAATATTTTTTCAGCTGCTTCGTGCACAACCAATGCAATTGTTCCTGTATTGAAAGTGATTGAGGATACATTGGGTATTCACCACGGCCATATTGAAACTATCCACTCTTATACAAACGACCAAAACCTGCTAGACAACTATCACAAAAAATACCGCAGAGGCCGCTCCGCTGCTTTGAACATGGTTATTACCGAAACCGGTGCGGGAAGTGCCATTACTAAAGTTATTCCTGGATTGAAAGGTAAGTTTACTGCCAACGCTGTGCGCGTACCAACCCCTAACGTTTCACTGGCTATTTTAAATCTTACCGTGAACCGCGAAACCAGCAAAGAAGAAGTAAACGCAATTTTGCGTGAGGCTTCATTGAACGGTGATTTGGTAGAGCAAATTCAGTATTCGTATTCCAACGAATTGGTTTCTTCTGACGTAATCGGAAACCATTGCGCTTCGGTGGTTGACAGCCCTGCAACACTTATTTCGGATGACAAAAAAAGCACCGTTATTTATGTATGGTATGATAACGAGTATGGCTATACCCGCCAGGTTATCCGTCTTTCAAAATACCTTGCTGACGTTATTCGTTTGAGGTATTACTAATCATTAATTAAATGTTTGACAAGCCCCGCAATACTGCGGGGCTTGTTATTTTAAAATATCTTTGCCACCATGGAACTATCACCAACACGCAAAACCGAGATTGTTTTCGGTATTCACCCGGTTATTGAAGCAATAAAATCGGGTAAAGAGATTGATAAAATTGTTTTACAGAACGGGGTTAAAAGCCCGCAGATGGCAGACCTGCATCAATTGATTAAAACAGCCAACATACCTTTTCAGTATGTTCCGCTGGAGCGCATTAACCGCATTACGTTTAAAAACCATCAGGGGGTAGTGGCTATTATGTCGCCTGTGGTCTATCATAAATTAGAGAATGTTTTGCCCGAAATATTTGAACGTGGCGAAACTCCTCTTCTTGTTATTCTTGACGGCATTACGGATGTGGGTAACATGGGTGCTATTGTGCGTACGGCCGAGTGTGCCGGGGTTCACGCCATTATTATTCCCGACAAGGGCTCTGCACAAATTAATTCACATTCTATTAAAGCTTCGGCAGGGGCTATGTTTAAAATACCTATTTGCCGTGCTTCGTCATTGAAAGAGGTAGTGCAGCTGCTGCGCAACAGCGGACTGCAAGTAGTAGCCTGTACCGAAAAAACCAAAGACACTTATACCGCTGTGGATTATACCCTGCCTACGGCTTTTGTAATGGGCTCTGAGGAAACGGGTATCTCCAACGACATCCTGCGCAATGCCGATAAATTAGTTGCCATTCCTTTGGCTGGCGAAATATCATCACTTAATGTATCGGTTTCGGCCGGGGTGGTGCTGTACGAGGCAGTAAGGCAAAGGGGGAAGTGATCCTCAAACAATAACATTTCTTTGGTTCAATAGGTCGCGATACATCTTGCCGGTGAAGCTTCTTTGCCTCAATAGGTCACGACCTAAATGAACCGATTTTCTTCTTCTATACGCATGCCCGTAACCTATTGAAGTGATGAAGCTTCTTTGCTTAAATAGGACGCGAGCTATTAAGGCAAAGAAGCTTCATCGGTTGAATGCCACGCAAGCCATTGAAGTGAAAAACAGTCTCTGATTGAATGTCTCGCGAGCTATTTAAGCAAAGAAACCTCATGATGACAACCTTTCGCGGGATATTGAAGCAAAGAGCATTATTTGTTTCAATTGCCCGTCACCTACGATATAAAAAAAGCCCATTCTATAGGATTTTTTGCTTTTATACATGCGTGTGATTAAGTACAGATTTATAGTGCCAAAAAGACAGAAGCCCCCACGCCTTAGGCGTGGGGGCTTCTGTTTATCATCTCATAAGCTAATCAACTCCTACTCTATCTCCGAAATCTTAAGGGTAACACTGCGCTCGTTGCTAAGCAAACGCACCATATAAACACCCGCGCTCATGCCACTGGCTCTGGCGCTGAAGTTCAGCTCGTGGCGGCCTACGCTTTGCATGCCGTTTACCAAAGTAGCCACCCGCTCGCCTACAATGTTAAACACCTCTAACACCACCGGGCTTTTGCCATCCGAAAAATATGCAATGGTAGTAGCATTGCGGTAAGGATTAGGATAAGCAGCGAGCAAACTTGTGCGCTGCTCATAGGCTTCAATGCCGGTAGTAAAGATATTTACATCATAAGTAACCGTATCCGTAATACCGCTGCAATGGTTGGTAACCGTAAGGGTAACATCATAGTTGCCATCCACCGGGTAAACGTGCGTTGGGTTTTGTGCCGATGAAGAAGTACCGTCACCAAAATCCCAATTGAAAATACCATTTACATCGGGTGTATTAAAAAAGTGAACTGTAGAACCACTCACCGAATACGAGAACTGCGCCACCGGAGGCGTAGGCTCTGTTTGTTGGGTTAGTGTAATAGGTGCTACTACGGTGTTGTTGTTTTCATTGGTTTCTAAAAAATTGTTGTTAGGGTCGGTAGTTGAAACCACATAATAATCACCGTTGCAAATGTCCGTAGGAAACTGAATGTCCATACCCTCCAACCCCTGACTGTAAATATCAAGGCTGCCGGTATAAATACCCTGATCATTACCGCAACCACTTACCACACCAAACGGTGAGTTAGGAATATCAGCAAGGGTAAGCGTATCACCATTATCAATACACCAACCGTAGTTTTGGCTGCAATCGCCAAGATTAATAAGGCAAAAACTAACCTTTGCACCCTCGGCAACAATATCCCAGTTCAGCGGATTAGGGTCGCCATTATCTCTGCGCACCGAAAAAGCTGCCCAGTCATCAACGTGAACGTGACCATGAGCCGGGTGATATGTCATAGTGCCGGCAGGGCGAGTGTACGATGTCATTGTATTTCCTTCTCTGCGGTAAATAGTCTGGTGAATACGTTGCTTAGGATAACTTAAATCAGGACACTGAGTAGTTGAACAGGGAACCGGTTGAGTGCCGCAAAAGCATGAATCAACACCATGTATTTCCATAGGTCCCCAGCCAATATTGGGTGTTGCATTACTCAAACGCATGTAGCCCACATACTCTGTATGCTCTGCGGCAATAATAGCAGCGCTGGCCGTCATATCAGGAATAAGGTCGCATGTATCACTACCGTCAGGACAAAGGCAGTTACCTGCATTTGCCAAACCGCAAGGCCCCGGAGGCGGCAGCGGATCAGCCGGAGGATTAGCTCCGAAGGTAATGCTGAAACTATTTACAGTTCCTACATCAGCACCAGCCAAATCCTGAACACACAACTGCCAAGTTCCATTAGGATTCATACCTATATTATAAGCATTAAGACTTTGGTCGGGAATGTATGTTCCGCTAAATGGCGCTGCACCATTAGCAATATAACCATTTTCAGCATCTTCTCTGAAACAGGTAGCAGTAAAATTATCACCATCACCACCACGCGTGTTAGACAGAATGGCTTCAAATCCTAATGGCGAACGAAGTGTTATACGTAAGTCACCATCCCATGTATGAGTAATATCAATACAAGCAGTAGTAACTCCCCATGAAGCATTGGCTGCATTAGGCAAACCCGAAACACTCAGATCAAAACAAACCTCAGCTCCTGCATCAGGAATAGCGCCATTAGGCGTTGCTGTAAACGTTTGGGCCATTGCATCAGCAACAAATAAAATAGATACGAGGGTAAATAATTTTTTCATTAATTGAATTAAATATTAGTAATCCGTTAAGTTTTTAACAGCGTGAATTTAGCAAGTATTTTATCAGCTATTAACTTCAAGCACAAAATATCTTTACATTTATGGACGTTTTACAACCGTGTTCACCTAACATTGTAATAATAAACAACACAATTATGGTAAAAAATTTACTCCTCATCAGTTCGCTGTTTCTGGTACAAGCCATCACCGCAACCGCTCAGGAAGGCGAAACCAAAGCTACACCTCAGGCTAAAATAAACCCTGAAAAGAAAGACGCTACACATAAACCTAAAATTGCTTTAGGCGCAGGCGTGTTCACTTACTTTGGCGAAGTGCGCGACAATAGTTTTTCGCACCTATTTACCAGCAGCATGGGGTATGAACTAACAGTTTCTCGAAATATTTCTAATTCTTTTGGCGTTGATTTAAGAGTTATTTATGGTAACCTTAGCGTTAATGAGCGCGGTGCAGGTAACAACTTTAATTTTAAGTCAGAGGTATGGAACGGAAGCGCCAACCTCGTTTACAACTTCTCAGGGTTGTACAAGAAACAACGCGTACTCCAACCTTTCATTTCTGCTGGTGTGGCGTATCTTAGTTTCAGTTCCAAAACTGATTTATATAGTGCAACAGGTATTCAATATCATTACTGGAATGATGGAACTATACGCGACCTTGATCAGGGTGATGTAAATGCTGAAAATGCGGTTAAACTTCAACGTGATTACGATTACGAAACTGATTTGCGTGAACAAAACCTTGACGGTTTGGGTAAATACAAACAGTTTGCATTCAGTGTTCCGCTTGGTGCAGGCGTTAATATTAAGGTGAGCGACCGTTTCGGGATGAAACTATCAACAACCTATTTCCTCAACTTCACTGATTTGATTGATAATATTTCAGATGCAGGTGTTGGCGCACGCAAAGGAAATTCAGCAAAGGATAATTTCATGTTTACCAGTATTGGGTTTAGCTATGCACTGTGGAGCGAAGAACCGTTTTCTTCAAAAAGCACCAAAAGCAAAGACGTTGAAAAATATAAATTACCAAAAGATTATTACAATGATGCTGATCTAGGTGATGTAAGTGAACTTGACAAAATAGAACCAGTGACAGCACCAAAATCAAATTACGTGCAACCTACAGACGAAGAGTTTGAATCTATGAAGGCTTATAACCGCAAAAACGTAAATAGTACTGTTATGCAGGCAGAGGGTAGTAAAGGTGAAAAGGGCGGAAACTTTACCGTACAGGTTGGTGCATACGGAAGAAATGTTCCGCAGGAAATTCAGAAAAAAATAGACGAAATCCCTGGAATTGTTCAATCTAAGGTTAATGATTCAATTACTATTTTCACAATTGGTTCTTACGAAAAATTTGAAGATGCTGAAAAAATACAGAACCAGTTGATACAGCAAGGTCTTAACGATGCATTCGGACTGAAAGAAAATAAAGTAAAAGAAGTAACTGCCAAATTAGACAAACTAATTAAATCAAATCCCGAACTGAAAGCACAATATAAAAACACATTGGGTGTCGATGTACTTACTTTCAAAGTACAAACAGAGGAGTACCGAGGAGAATTTGATGTAAAAAAATTCGCTGATGTTATTTCTAATTACGGAATGCAAATGCAGACTACAACAGGTGGTTTAAAGATTTATACCTTCGGTTCGTTTGATAATTACAACGATGCTCAGAAACTACAAAGTGAATTAACAAAGCGTGGTATCAGCAAACTAAAAGTAAAATCATACCTGAACGATAAACCTATTTCAGTGGAAGATGCTCTTGAGTTTTTTGAAAAAGAATAGTAGATTTTTACAACATTAATAAGGCGTTAATATTTTTTATAGGTTTGTAAAAAATCATCCGAACATGAAAAACATTTTACTTTTTATAATTATTTCTGCTGCTATTGTAGTTAATTCCGGCTGCACCTCAAAGTTGATGTCGTTTGAAAAACGCAGGTACACTAAAGGCTATTATGTTGATTTTGCAAAAAAAAACGAGAGAAAAATAAACTCTCTAACTAATGACAATTTTGCGAATGCAAAAACTATAGAAGCAGAAGAAATTATAACAGAAAGTATCGAAACATCATACACCGCTCTGCCTGAAACAAAAAGCGCAATAAAGTTTGTTGAAGAAAAAGCAACTGTTGCTTCTGTTGAAAAAACCACAAAAGAGAAGAGCAAATTTTTCCAAAATCCAATACTTAAACACTTTACTGGTTCAACGATTAAAGCAACTACAAAGCACAGTTTAGATAAATTAGTGATTAAGAAAAACACTGCAGGCACCAATCAAACAATGCAGTTTAACTTCTTCAAGTTTCTTGGAGCTGTTATTGGAGGAGGTTGTCTACTTGCGCTGGCTGTTATGTTATTTTCAAACTGGGCTTCCGTTACATTGCTTATCACCTTTGTAAGCGGTTGTATCTTTGGCTTGATTTTACTAATTGTTGGAGCAAACACTTAAGATTAAAAACATTTTCAATTACATAAAAGTCCCGAATTATTCGGGACTTTTATATTTATAATATCCGAATATCTTTGCCGTACATTCAATAATACCAAACTAATGAAATCTATAAAACTCCTTACTACCTGTTGCTTCCTATTCACCATATTTTCTTGTTCTAATAATCAGAAACATGCAGAAGAAACTGAAAAATCAAACCCAAATGCAGAAAGATTAAAGATTTATGCTCCGGTAAAACTCACTTCAGATCTTAGCCATTTGAGTGCTAATGAAAAGAAAATGGTTGCGCTTTTTATTGAAGCTGCAAAAGAAATGAATGAGATTTTCAAAAAACAAGCTTATGGAAATTTAGACTCTCTTCTTGCTACCATTTCTGATTCAGCAACACGCGAATTAGTGAAAATAAACTATGGGCCATGGGACAGACTAAATGGCGACAGTTCATTTGTTGAAGGTATCGGAGCAAAATCCGATGGAGCAAATTTCTATCCTGCCAACATGACTAAGGAAGAATTTGAAGCATTTAAATCCGATGACAAAAAAAGTCTTTATACAGTATTGGGTAGAAACGAAAAAGGTGAACTGATTACTATTCCATATCATATTGCTTATAAAGAACATGTAGAAAAAGCGGCAGAGCTACTAAAGCAGGCTGCAGAACTTGCTGAAGATGCCGGACTAAAAAAATACTTGACACTTCGCTCAGAAGCATTACTTACTGATGATTATACAGCAAGCGATTACGCATGGCTTGATATGAAAACAAACGGAATCGACATTGTAATTGGCCCGATAGAAAGCTATGAGGACAAAATATACGGATACAAGGCATCTAACGAAGCGTATGTTTTTATCAAGGATAAAGAATGGAGCAAAAAATTAGAGCATTACGTATCATTTCTTCCTGAATTACAAGCCTCACTCCCTGTTGATGCAAAATATAAGAAAGAAAGCCCGGGAACAGATTCAGAACTGAATGCATATGATGTAGTTTATTATGCTGGCGATTGCAATGCAGGAAGCAAAACCATTGCGGTTAATCTTCCAAACGATGAAGATATTCAGGTAAAAAAAGGAACCAGACGTTCACAACTAAAAAACGCCATGCGCGCAAAGTTTGATAAGATTCTTGTACCCATTGCAAACACACTTATTTCCGAAAACCAACGAAAACACATAACCTTTGATGCATTCTTTGGCAACACCATGTTTCACGAAGTAGCGCATGGTTTAGGAATCAAGCAAACCATTAATGGCAAAGGCTCAGTTCGCGAAGCATTGAAAGATAAATTTTCGGCCCTTGAAGAAGGTAAAGCTGATATTCTTGGCCTTTACATGGAAACCAAACTATATGAGAAAGGTGAGATAAAGGAAGGTGAAGTTATGGATACCTATGTTACTTTTCTTGCGGGTATTTTTCGTTCGGTACGGTTTGGAGCAAGCAGCGCACATGGTAAAGCAAACATGTTACGCTTTAATTATTTTGCTGAGAAGGGTGCATTTACCCGCGATGCAGCTACCGGAACTTACAGCGTTGATTTTGAAAAAATGAAAGAAGCTATGAATTCGCTTTCTACTTTAATAATTACACTGCAAGGCAATGGTGATTATGATAGCGTTACAAAACTTATGGAGGAAAAAGGAAGTATTGGGCCTGACCTGCAAAAAGAATTAGATAAACTTTCAGGACTTGGAATCCCTGTTGATATTGTATTTGAGCAGGGGACAGAAGTTTTGGGGCTTTAAAATTCCCCGGGAATCTTATTTTGTATAGACCACTTTTTTGAAGAATGTTTTATCTCCAACATTCAACTTGCAAACATAAATTCCCCCAGATAAATTCAATGGGTTCCACTGATAACGATACGTTCCAGGCTGAAGATAATCCTGGTTAAATAGCTTTATCTGTTGCCCTGTCAAGTTATTAATTGAAAGATTAACTCTGTTTCTTTCGGTTAGATTTATCTCAATTGTAACTTCCGAAGAAAAGGGATTGGGGTAACATGTAACAGTTGCAATATCGCCCTCTATATTTTCATTTTTAATGGATAATGGAGTTAAATATCCAAAATGAAGAATTATGCCATTATCATCCCATTCAGATTGAATAATGCTTACCGGATTTCCTAAGTCATCCTCTGCTTTTATAAGCTCCAAACTTTGCCCATTATCTACAACAAAACTTATTGCAGAGTCAAGTGGCAAAAGGCTGTGAGGAATAATAATGGTCAATGTATCATTATTCAATATTGTTCTAAACTCAATATTATCCCTGCCTTTCCAGTAATCAGCATACGTTTCTAAATCACACACCATCATATCATCCGGAAGCTGATTAAACAAATCCTGTTCTGCCTGTAATTTAAACAAACGCGTAGGATGAATAAGTAAAACATTGGGAGCATAATTCGCTTTGTTTCTTAAAATAACATCCATCCAGATGGCCACTTTTTCTGAATAATTTGTTGCACTCATCAAATCATCATGAAACACATCTGATATTGTCATAGGTATTTCCCATACGTTTGATAAACTTCCACTACTTATTCTGTCTTTGTGTGCCCGATATGGAAAATTAGTGAGTACATCACTTGCGGAAGCTGTTGTGTTATATTGGTATCCAAGTGTATCAAGGGCATTGGTAAGTTTGTCATTAAAACACAAATAACCTGCACGAAATGTTCGAATAGATACTCCGAATAAACTTTCGAGAAGATTTTTTGAAACTTCAGTCTCACCAAGTACTGTTGAACCTATTGTTGGGTAAGTTGTGCATGAATCGTAAGGAAGATAGTTAGATGGAGTATTTCCAAGATTTCCGTAAGAAGCTACCGTTTCATCATCAAAATCGTTGAAATGCCCTACAGAATGACTAGCTAGTTTATGTCCTTTATCAAGCAATTGCTGAACTTTTGAATAGTTTGATGGAATAAAATAATCAGCCATACAACCATCATCCAGATAATGAGTGGTAATAAGGTATGTACCTGAAATTCCAATAGAATTTTCATAATCTGAATAGTAATGCATTGTATCAAAAGAGGATGTTGCATCAATATCATGAGTAATCATAAGTGTTGAATGACTATCAAAAAGACTCGTATGCAGCCAAACTGAATTTGAAATAGTTTCAGTACAAATAGCCTTTATAAATAATATTATTGCATCACTGGTAGGTTCAAACCCATTAGAATAAATTCTTTGTGCGTTATAATCTCTGTTTGTCTGATTCATAGTAATCAAATTTCTGAATGAGAAGCCTAGAGCATAGGCTTTTCCTAAACCATAATTGAATTTAGTAATTGCTGTTGTTGAGTCATTAAATACTGCAAGTATTGTTGCACCGGATGTAACATAATTGCGTGTATTTAAAAATGTAGTGTACTGCACTGAATTTCCAAGGCTAACAGTTTGCTCAAGCGTATCATTAAGCCATCTAAACGAAAGATCATTAAGCCCTGTATTAAAAGACATACTGAAGTTAGAAGTTGAACTCACATCGTCAGAAATACCAAAAACCGAGTACAGATAAGGGTCTCTTACACTTGGGGCAATTAAACATCCTCCATTTGCAACATAGCTAATCAATGAATCCTTTTCAACAGTATTCAATGTTGAAGATTCCAGTTTTGAAGAAGTTATAACAATTTGATATTGAATAGCGGAATCAACATTATCTGTTACAATAAAAGGCAGGCCTGCAACTTTTAAAATATGTTTGATAGAATACAATTCAACATCAGAAGTTTCTGAATTGTTTATTGTAAGATCAAGCACTGCAACTGTTCTTGAATCAATTATTTCAGCTGATGAAAACTGCGATATGAGTAGAACGAAAACAACAAGAGCTATTTCAATTTTACCAATAAAGGATTGTTTATAGCGCATGGCGAAGAACAGGGAGATGCATATAATTATAACTTAACAAATTTAAGTAGTTCTCCTGTATTTGTTTTAATAAAATAAACTCCCGAGTTTAATGCGGATATATTAAAAGACTGAATATTCATAGATGAAGAAATCTCTTGTCCCAATGCATCGTAAATAAATACAGAAACAACTTTATTAAAATAAATTTGCTCGGTATTCTTTGCAGGGTTAGGGTATACTGCAAATGCAAGAGCAGATATTGGCGCATCAATTCCTACTGTTTGATTATTTGAAAATCCCGGGGTAGTATAGTTGAAATCAAACCATGTCTCGTCTCCATCTGTTTGTCTTCCCCATGAGTGATCGGTAGTTAATTGTGGCCATAAAACAACTGAATCTACTACAGTATGTCCATCAGGCAAAATAAGTGCTAGTTCCTCACCGGCAGAATTCAACTTAAAGGTTGAATGCAAAACACCTTGCGGATTTTGTTCATCTGCCCATATCATAATAAATCCGTTTGCAGGAATAATGGTTCTGCTGTTTCCGCTTGCAAACCTGTATTTGGTTTTATTATTTAAGGAATCGGTTACATAATATCCATCTAAATCTACGGCAAAATTATTAGGGTTGTATATTTCAAACCAGTCATCATATTCATTGTATTCATCAGCTACATTATTTGTGTTGGAAGCTGACAGTTCATTAATATACAGATGATGAAAAGGAATAAAATTGGGGTCAACTTCAAAAACAGCTGTAAATGAAGTGTCGGCATTTACAACAACAACAGTATCAGGATTTGTAATACTTGTATTAAGCCAGTTTACAAAACGGTATCCCGGTCTGGCCATTGCCTTAATCGGAATTTCAATAGTTGTAAAATATTTTCCTGTCCATGGGTAAGCCGGGCCGGTTATACCAACAGTATTCTCATCAATAATAAGCGTACTGAATTTTACTCTACCCGCTGCAGTATCAGAAACGTTAACAGAAACATTAACAGTATCTGGCAATGAAAAATAAGCCATATAATGCTGACGTATTTTTGATGGCCTTCTGCTAATAAATGTTTGAAGACCGCTATTTATAGAATTCCATTTGGTTAGTGAAGGTACCTCTAAAGCTCTGTTCGCAAGATTAGTTGAAACAGAAGGATACTTCCAGCGGTTTACGTGTTCCATCATTTCAGGAGTAATTTCATTGTTTGTACCGGCAGCAATACCCGAAACTCTTGACGGAAGAAACTCGGTATTAAGAAGGTCTGCGCAACGGTTTATAAATAAATTATTGAATTTATTACTTACCAAAAGTGAACGAAGAAGAAGTGTGTAATTCCCCGTAGAAGGAGATACTGCTTTAGATAATGAATTATATGCATAATAAATTCCTGTACAATCACCTCCAAAACCTGCATCAAGGTCATACATCATCCAGCGCCAACGGCCATCAAGATTTACACCGGCAACAGGATTAAAAGAAGGAATACGCTTACGCCAGAATTTTATATTGTTATGAGGCCAGTCGCCATTACCAAAATAAATTTCAGATGTCTGATAATCCACAAAATTTTCAATATCCATCTGGGTGTTGATGTAATTGTAATTATTTGTATCAGTCATATCATTATTAACTGCAAAACTCCGCATGTTTAAATAATGCTGATTATCAGTAGGCAAACCATCATCAACTATAGCGTCATAAACAAGCACCGCCACATCTGCATCGCTGACATTGTACTTATTTTGCAGATAATGTTCATCAAAAATGTCTTTAATGCTTTGTATTCCCCAATATTCGCCATTTATAAAAACGATAACATGACGTGTGTACTGAACTTCAAAATTCATATTCTTCACAATTTGACCTGCAAGGTCATCTCTTGGATAGCAATCCGGCCTATGCCCTCCGTTTCGCAATAAAAAACTCTTGAATTCATTGGTGTTCTTATCAGTAAACAATGGGTAATCAAATGAATTAGAACCATAGGATGACCGCGCAACAACTTTAAATGATTTCTGAGGAGCAAGCTTCCCGCCACCTCCATGATTAATAATTCCACAATTTTGTGAAAAACCAAGCGTGCCATCCGATTCGAAAAACTCTATGTGAACTTCTCTTTCTGCATCTGGCATATTATAATTTCCACCTTCAATTGTGTCATTACCGTAAACATAAATTCCTGTTTCATTTGAAAAAAGATTCACACTATCTGTTGTTAAAGAAAGAACAGGAAGAGAGAACCTGCTGCTCATTAGCGGATCAATAAAATAAGTGGCAACAACTGTAGGGCTTGAAAGATTACCATTTCCAAATGCCTTGGCTTTTAAAACCGTTGATTTATATGTCTCTGTATAAGGTGGCAACCATCCACGGGTGTTTGCTTTTATTGAATCATAGCCGTTGATTGGGTAATTAAAACCCGGATTAGTTGGAATGGTTGAATAATTATCCAATTCCCCTATTCTGCTTTTAATTAAAATTGAATCTGTATAGAGTTGTGATGATTCAGTAGGCTCATCACCGTTAAGTGTATAACGGATTGCAACGTTATCATCTATAGATGAAATTGTAACATAAATTGAATCAGCATAAAATCCTGCAGGTGATGAAAGCTGCAAAGCATTTAAGGTCTGTGCATTTGCAAGAGCAGAGATAAATACAAAAAATAATGGAAAAACCCTAAATAACATTCGCTTATAAAGACCACAATACGAATGAAGAATTTTTTTGTTCTATAATTTTAAAGATTTTGCCTGTCTCGAAGACTTTTCAGGGTTCCAGCTATCTTCATAAGATCTTCTGAAAATTAATTCCTGAAGGTAAGCATAGGTTCTTACTAAACGCAAGAAATAACCAAAATACAGTGCCATCAAAGGCATGTAGAGCATAAAGTATTCAGCTTTTACATTTTTTCGTTGGCGGAACAATGAAAATACAATGAACTTAAAATAGTTATTGATGGTGTAAAGAATAAAATTCATCGGAATGATAAATATCAACCGCGAAGTAAAATTCAGAACCATATCGATTAAATAGAAATACCATTTAAAGTTAAGTACTAAACTGTAGGTGATATTTTCAACAAACGATACAAAATTGGATATACGGAATGATTCATTGGGATAGAATACATCTCTGTGCTTCCTTAAACGAAAACGGATCAGTGATTTATCCCAACGCAATCTTTGTTTAATCAATGCTTTAAATGTTACCGGAACATTGGTTTGACAAATAGCTGTTGGTTCAAAATGGATTTCATAACCCATTTTACGGACTTTAACAGTAATATCTCCATCAAGTCCCGGACCTATATCCCACCCTCCTACACTGTCAAGAGCGTCTTTTTTAAATGCACCAAATGCACCTGAAATAATCCTGTAAATACCCAACTGGCTTTGCGAAATCCTTCCGATTGAAATAGTATCGGTGTATTCAATTGCCTGAAGTGAAGCACATAAACTTTCTCTGTAGTTACGAACCTGAACATCGCCACCAACAGCACCTAATTTTTCATCGTAATAAAAAGGCACAATAATATTTTCTACTGCATCCCTGTCGTAGGAGCAATCGGCATCCATATGGATGATATATTTTCCTGAAGAGTAACGCAATCCAAGATTTGCAGCAGATGCTTTTCCTCCGCGCACATCATTGCTAAGAAAAATATCAATAAGCCCGTTCTTTTTTAAGCTGTTGCAAATAGTACGGGTTTCATCATCAGAGCCATCATCAATAACAATAAGTTCAAAGTTCTGATAGGTCTGCTCTTTAAGAGAATTGGCCAGTTTAAAAATATGCTTCCCCTCATTTTTTCCGGGAACAATAATAGAAATAAGAGGTTTTTCAGCCCAGAAAAGGTTGCGACCTTCTCTAACTCTTTGCTTGCGGAATACTGCAGTTAATTTCCACAATAATACTGTTGTAAAATCGACAAGAAAGAAACGGACAAATTCAAAAAAGAAGAAAAACCAGAATACCCGAACTAATTTAGCCGGACTTACAGATGAAATGTAATTAAAGAATTCATCCAAATAATCCATTATGCAAAAAAGTCTTTTGAAAGTTCCTGTAACTGAACCTCTGCCTTTTTATCGGTGTCAAGCATTTTAACTTTATGAAGCAGATTTGCTTTAAAGCCGTTAAAATTTTTCTTAATCAGGTTTTCGGTAAGAGCGCTCAGGTTTTTCAATTTCTGTTCAGCATTTTCTGAAGCTGTATTAGTAAGCATCAGGTAAAGCGTTGACGAACTTTCAAAAGCGATAACATCAGAAGATTTAATATTCTCTCTCACAACTGCTACCAACTCTTCAAGTAGTTTGCGTTCTCCTTTTTTACCAATTTTGTTGTACAGTTCAAAAACGTTCTCCAGATGAACCAGCGCTATTGATGTTTTTTGAGCAGGTGATTCTTTTACTTTTTCCAATTCATAATGCAGCATAATTTTCAATGTCTGCATATTGATTGTACCAAAAATATCATCTACCTCCTGACTTGAAGAAAGGAATCCGCTGGTTGCAGCAGAACGTCCTTTTCTGGTCAGTTTGTAAATATTTACAGTTCTTGGAACAAGGTATTTTACATCAATGTCATCTTCACAAGACAGGCATTTAGATTTAATAAAAGCATCCTGATAATTCTGGTCGCAGTTGTTGCAATGGTGAATTACAGATGGTTTATCATAATCGATACCAATGTGGCGAAGTGTTTTGTTACACTTTGGACAGTTGAGTGAATTATCAATATTGTTTTGAAAATCAGAAATTGGTCCGATATAGGCACACGGAAAATGGTGAACCAGATCTTCTGATTTTGAATTGGATGAGTTACAATGCGGACAAACCTCGCGATAGCTTAAAGCACCGCTGTTGCAATTATTACACAGGTAAACACGCTCGTAAAAATCAGGCCAGATAAGACCTTCGCGATCTGCCCATTCCAGTATTTCAAGTACCTGCGGCTCTTCAGTATTTGTAAAATTGATTGACAATTCAGGATAAGTATAACCGATACTTGAATTCAAATCAACAATAGGTTTCAGTGTACGAATATCGCGGGTGTACATGTAATTCAAAACCTTCTTTACTGTCTGTCCTTCAAAAGAAGGAATAAGCTGATTATCAAGCTGAGTAGTTTTTAAGAAAATACGTTTTGCTGTTTCAGACATAGTCACCACCTGATCATAAGAAGTCATTAACCCATCGTGCATGTTATTCAACAAGGGGTCTTTTGTTTCTTTGAAATTAAGCAAAAACACAGGCTTGAGGTAAAACTCAGGATTGTAATGCGAACGTATTTTTTTCAACACAATACGTGCATACTCCGGATCAGATGCATCCAGAATAAGAGCATCGTAACCCATGGTATGGTCAATATTCAGGATGCTGTTGGTAGTGTCTATTACGTAAAAGACAAGATTGTTGTAGTTGATTTTATGGTCAACTACTTTTATGTTTTCGGTTGATGTATTCATTGCCATTTCCTTTTTCAGTATTTATATTTTGTAATGGTAACGCTCATTTTATAAAAGCCTCTCCAAAGTGCATAGTCGTCCTTGCTGACAGGGAAAATATCAGCTGCCACGGTGCGTGTTGTTGGCTCGTAGCGTTTTTGAAATTCTGTTGGCAGTTGGAAGGTTGAGTAATTGAAGCGTTTTACAAAACCTTTGCTGCTTCTGCCATCAGGGAATTTAATATTAACGATATCACCTTCATTGAAAAATGCTATGTCCTCTTGCTCAAAGAATGCCTTAATATACATAGGGCGGTCGCTGTGAATAGACATGATAACATCTTGCTTAAGGGCTACTTCAAACTGGTGAGTAAAAAGTCTTGTTACGTTGCCGCTTATAGGTGAATAAAAAACCTGGGGTAATATAGTTTCTCCGTCTCCACCATTTCCGCTTCCCGAAGATGATGCACCCATCTGTTTTACAACAGGCTTTTCTGCAAGTTCATTCAGTTCAGCTATGTAGGCATTATTCTGTCTGTTCTCTGATTCAAGCTTTGCTATTTCTGTTTTAAGACGCAGTATCTCGCTTTTAGCATATTCATATCTGTCGGTTGGCAGCACGTCAAGAATGATGGCATTTTCAAAATGCTGTAATTCGTTTTCAAAACTTTTCTGTAATTCTTTTGCGCGAACTTTATCAATGTTGTTCATTGCAATTTTCTTCTCCAACGTAAACTTCTCTCTGTCAATCCAGGTAAGCTGATTACTAAAACCTGTCTCTTCTGATTGAGCAACCACAAGAGTATTTCCCCCCACATTAAGATTATCATCATCCAGCGAATAGATAAACAATGAATCGCCTATGTTTACCGAATCATCCTCAGCAACCTGATATTCCAGAATTCTGCAATCATCAGGAATGCGGATATCAATGTTTTCAAAGGATACCTGTCCCTGGGCTTTGATAAAGAATATTTTGTTGAAGGCATAATATGCTAAAAAGCCGAACAACAGGATAAGGAACACAATGTAAATGACACGATCCCAGTTGAAGCTTTTTCGACCGTTCTCGTCACTCAGCACCCTGATAACTGAGGTTTTTTGTTTAAAATCTATACTATTCAAGACTTTTGGTTTTTAGTTTATTAATTATTTTCCGGAGTTTAATTCGTCAAGCTTTGTAAATGTTTCCAGATCGTGGAGAGCAAATGTTTTGGTATTCAATGCCACGCTCAGTTCATTTAAAAATTTCTCAAATTCGCTGCGTGTTCCAAAGTCTTTGGCGCGCAGGGCAATTACCGTTTTTTCCTGACTGATAGCCAGTTCTTCTTTTACTTTTTTCATAATAAAGAATGCATCGGTATGCTCATAAGCCATTATGTAAACCTTGTCGCAGGCTGCATAAATTTCGGTAAGAGTAGTTTCGGGATAAAAAACCGGAACAGATACACTCAGTTTTACATTTTTAGATTTGCAATAAGCCTGAGCCTGCTTAACCAGGTTTACATATTTTTCAAGCAGACTGGTTTTGTCTTTCTCCCAGTTATCCAGTGCCTGAGGCTCAACATCCAGATGTAATGCTGAAATGTCAGACCAGTTAAGGCCTGCTGTTGCCGAATCTAAATACGCTGCAGGGTTTGCATTGAAAAGAAGTTTGTTGCTGCCTATCATCAGTTCAACCGAGATACCGCTTGCCTTCAACACGCTGAATAGTTTAGCTGCTTTGGCTTTATCGGTTTTACCGGTGCTGATAACCGCTGTTTTAATATTGTTAAGGTTCAGGTATTCTTCAATATAGGCATCGGTGCGGTTGGCAAGGGATTCGCTCCAGATGTACATTGCTTTATCCAGTTTTTCGTTCACAAGGCTTGAGGGTTGGCTATTGTTTTCTTTCGTTTGAGCATTTGCTATTGGCTGAATAACGTTAATGGCTTCGGTGCCCGGAGTTTTGGTTACGATATCAAGCAGGCTCAGATACATTTCCTGTTGCAGATCCAGCATTTCCACTTCTATGGAAAGCATATCGTCAAGCAGGTTTAAAGCCGAGATAGGGTTAAACTCAAAGTATTGCAGCTTTTCTTTTACACGTTCTATGCGCAGCAACTCCTCATACTTCTTATGTTTTTCAGCAAAATTATTGTACTGCTTTAATTTATAACGGTATTCATAAACGGTGTTGAGCAAATCAACATTCTGTTGTTCTGATGAATTTCTCTGATCAAAGCGCATTAAATCAGCCTGCGCTGCAACAGCTTTTTTATCGGCTCCGGTACCCAGCGGCAGCGGAACACCAACTGATAAGCCCGCTGAAAGGAAATAACGGT
>CANJWH010000012.1 GCA_947478465.1 Bacteroidota bacterium | reverse complement strand
GTATCATATACAACATCATATTTTTTACGGTCAAAAGTCAACGTTCCTTTTGCATTAATTGTTCCGTTGTTTTCGGTAATGGAAATGTTCTTCAGTGTTTCAGTGTTTTCTTTTCCGCGAATTTTCAATGTTCCTGTAGCTTCGTTTCCGGTTACTGAAGTAATAGTAAAAGTTGCTGCCGGATTATTTTCAACATCAAAAAAATCGGCTGAAGCAATGTGTCCCAGAAATTTATTTACTCCGTAGCCCGATTTTTCATCATAATTTTTATCGGTTACTTTAATTGATTTCATGTCAACTGTAAATGTTCCGCCTGTAAGTTGATTTCCCTTTGCTGTAAGTTTGCCTTCTGTGAAATTTATTAAGCCGGTGTGTTCTTTTACACCCAACATAACTCCTTTCCACATTACGTGACTGGTGCTGTCAGTGTTAATAATGTAGGCTGTTTCTTCGCCTGTAGCCTCGGTTGCAGACGTTGCTTCTTCTGCAGGTTTCTGTTCGTTTCCGCACGATGCAATTATTAAGGAAAGTGCAATGCTTGAAAATAGGGTGATTGTTTTGTTCATGTTGTTATTGGTTTAAGATTGTTAATGAGTGTTACAACATCTAAAATGGTGGAATGTTTAATCTTTTGTAAAAAAAGTTAGATTTTTAGTCTTGACTGTAGCCAAGACCATCAAAAACCGACTTCCATCTTTCATAAATAGTACTCTTTAGTTCTGAAGAAAGATTGAACTTATTGGTTTCATAGTTTTTGTAGTTATTCAGTTCCTCGCGAAAAATTTGTTCCGTATCTTGAAATCCCTCATAACCTAAATGATAGTAAGCATTTCTTAGATTGTCAACTGGGTTGGAAGTAAAATCTGAATAAGAGAATTCAAAAAGGTTTTCGGGCTTTATCAGTGATTTCTGTTCAAAATAATTGTGGTAAGTGGCAGCGTATGAATTGAAAATAAACTCTTCAACTGCTTTGTTATCCACCTTGTGAAAAGCCAGCATGGGTAGAATTTTTTCATACAGCCTTTCGTTGGAAAGATAAACTTGATATGGATTGCGATGAATGTGAATGAACTTTGCATCTGGATACAGGTCCAGTATCTGCTTAATACGTCCTGTGTTGGCAGGACTTTTAATTACCAGTGACATGTCGCCATATTTATAACTTACCTTTTTCAGAAAATAATTCAGGTTGTTCTTCCAGTTTGCTTCTGATTTTGGATTGTTGAATAAAACGTATTTGTCAAAATATTCCTGTAATCGTTTCGGGAAAAAATAGCCGGCAGCAAGTGATTCAACGCCAATGGATGCCAACGCAAACTCTTCTTCCTTGGGCAAATCAGCTCCCATCTTAAGATTATCCATAGGACGGTTTGCTGGCAAGGCAGCCGTAAGAATGGATTTTGAGAATTTCCCACTGCTTAGAAAAATATGCGGCATCATTACCTCATAAGTAGAGCAGTAAGCAAAGCGCGGGTCTTTGCTTAACAGGTAATGCAGAAAAGTAGTGCCGCTGCGGTAGTAGCCCAGAATAAATAAAGGCTGCTTAACCTTTACCTCTTTTATCTTTTTGTCATACTTCATCCGCTCGTAAATTCTTAGCGGTGCAGATGAAAGAATGTTGAAGGTAATAAACAGCGCCTTGGGAATAAAGCGAGGGTCTATATCGAATTTATTATCACGATGCATGCGATACCAGTTACGCAGGCCGCTTCCGAAAGCTGCGTGCGAATTGATTTTCAGGTAATCGGATGTGGTGAATTTTAAATTCATGCGCGGCAAAGGTAACTCTTGCAGCTTATTAATAAATTTGCCCTTCTTGAAAAAAGCACTAAAAACCATTCTTTTTTTATTGATTGCTTTGCCTGCACTTTCGCAGCAAACAATTGTATCAGGTTTTGTGCGTGATAGTATTTCGGGTGAACCACTTCCTTTTGCCAGCATAATTTTTACTAATTCGAAACAAGGAACCGTTTCTGATGATAAAGGTTTTTTTAAAATCGAAACCAATGAAGCTTTTAAGGCGATATCAGTTTCAATGATAGGATATCTGTCAAAAACTATATCTATCAAACTTTTTCAAACGCAACAGATAAACATTCAGCTTTCTTCTTACGATTATGATCTGGATGAAGTAGTAATTCTTCCTGGCGAAAATCCTGCTTTTGAAATTCTCAGAAAAGTGATTGCTGCCAAGCCTCAGAATAATCCACAGGAATACGATGCTTATGAATACGAAGTGTATCATAAGGTGCAGTTCGATCTCAATCATTTTACAGAGAAGACCAAACAAAATCTGTTACTGAAACCCTTTGAATTTATCTGGGATAATGCCGACACAACGGATAATGGCGTAACCTATCTTCCTTTGCTTTTTACTGAATCAATATCAGATTATTATCACCGCAAATCGCCTGAAGCCACTAAGGAATTTGTAAAAGGCCGCAGGGCAGTTGGACTGAAAGGCCCTAAAATAGTTCGCTTTGTGGAGGATATGTACATACATCCCAATGTGTATGAAAACTTTGTTGTGATACTCGGCAAGAGTTTTCCGAGCCCTATTAATGATCGCTATAAAACCAATTACCGTTTCTATCTTGAAGATAGTTTATTTATTGATGGAATGCGCTGTTATAAAATCCGTTTTGTGCCAAAGGTGAAAAGTGATGTTGCCTTTCGAGGTGAAATGTTAATTCACGACTCAACTTTTGCAGTAAAGCAGATTGATCTTGAATTCAGCATTGAGGCCAACGTAAATTATGTTCGCAATTATCAGATACGACAGAACTTTGCGCCTGTTGACGGGAAGAATTGGATGATTGTAAAAAGTCAGGTTTTTGCAGATTTTACTGTGGTAGAAAATCAGGAAGATCTGGCAGGTTTTTTCGGACGGAATACTTCTGAATTTCGGAAAATTGCAATCAATAGAGCTAAAGACGATAAATTTTACAAAGGAATTGACCGTGTCATTATTAATGAAGAAGCCTCTGATCAATCAGAAGAATTTTGGGATTTGGCTCGCAGACAAAAATTAACAAAAGAAGAAAAAGGGATTTTCTCAATGATTGATACTTTGGAGTCATTGCCAAAATTCCGTGCGTTGAAAAATTCAGTTATCACTATTGCTTCGGGGTGGCTGCCCTGGAAGAGTTTTGATGTAGGAGATATTTACTCTTTTTATAGTTATAATAATCTGGAAGGCTCACGATTTAAACTGGGCTTTCGGAATATCCGCGCATTTAATGGTGCACTTAAATTTAAAACCTACGCAGCTTATGGATTAAAAGATGAGCGCTGGAAATATCTGATTGATGGCGAATATGCTTTTGACAGAAAAGCTAATAAACGCAATACAATTGGCGCCTCGTGGAAACACGATATTGAACAACCCGGGCGTAGTACAAATGTTATACCGCTCGACCATGTGTTATCATCAATTATCAGAACACAGCAATTAAATAACCGTCTATATATTGACGAACAAAATCTTTATATTGAAAGGCAGTGGTTTACCGGTTTTACAACACGTGCAGGTGTTTTCAGGAAAAATGTTAAAACATCAGGAAATTCAGAGTTTACTTTTCTGAATAATACTTCTACTTTGATTGCAAATGATTATACGCTTGGCGGTGTTAAAATTGCCATGCGTTTTTCTAAAGGAGATAAAAATCTTTCTGCTAAATATGACAACGGATTAGAAGGAATTCGTGTTCCCGAACACCCTGTCTTTTCTACAGAGTACACATTTGGAATAAAAGGTTTTGGTGATAGTGATTTTGATATGCATCAGCTTAATTTAAGAGTGGAACACACCGTTAGAATGAACAAACTTGGCTTTTTCCTCTATCGTATTGAAGCTGCAAAAACATGGGGAACATTGCCTTATCCGTTTCAGCAAACTCCCGTTGCCAATCAGTTGGTGCTGAATGATGATGTTGGTTTTAACCTGATGAACTACCTTGAGTTTGTTGCCGATCAAAGTGTTTCCGTTCAGGCTGAGCACCATTTTGAAGGCTTGCTATTTAACCGTTTTCCACTGATTAATAAATTGAAATGGCGTGAGTTTATCTTTGGTAAAATGTATTACGGAACACTGACAGCCGCTAACAATCAGAAGATTTATAACTTTCCCGAAATTACAAAGACAATGAACCAGCCTTATTATGAAGTAGGTTTTGGTATTGAGAATATTTTCAAAATTTCGCGTATTGATTTTACCTGGCGCTTGAATTACCTTGATAAGCCGGGCGAATCAATCTGGTATTTTATGATTAAACCTTCGTTCTATTTTAAATTTTAAAACTATGAAAAGTAAAAACCTTGTTCTGTTTTATGCGCTGCTTTGCATCATTGAAATTGTTGCTGAATATTTTGAGGCAGGTACGCTGCGCTACATTGTAAAGCCAACGCTGATGATAGCGCTTGCACTTTATTTCTATCAGGAATCAAAGCCGGATATTTCTTCGTTTGCAAAGAAGATACTTGCAGCGCTTGTTTTTTCATGGGGAGGTGATGTGTTCCTTATGTTTCCTGATTTTTTTCTGCCTGGGCTAATCTCTTTTCTGATAGCACATGTGTTTTATATCCTTGCCTTTTTTGAAAACATCAACAGTGCAAAAGAGAAACGGCCTTTATCTAACACCTTGTTATTTGCCTTGCCGTTTCTTATTTCAACAGGAGCGCTTTTCAGGATATTGTTTCCTTCGCTGGGTGAGATGCTGCTGCCTGTTGCCGTTTATACATCGGTGATTACAGTAATGGGTATTTCGGCTGCACTGCGTTTTGGTACGGTGAGCAATGAGAGCTTAAGGCTCGTTCTTTCGGGTGCTGTTATTTTTATGCTCTCTGATTCAACCATTGCGTTGAATAAATTTCTGTATAACGATGAACTTCCTTATGCCCGGATTGTTATAATGGTGACTTACCTTTTGGCTCAATACTTGATTGTGGAGGGTTGTCTTAAATTTATTAATTCACAAAAAAGCAATAAATGAAAACCATACTAAACAGCTCAATTATAGTTTTATTTTTTAGTCTTACTGCCTGTTCGCAAACACCAGCACCTGCAGTCAAAAATCCAACTGCAAGTTCAAAAGAAGACTGGAAGAAAGTACTTACTCCTGAACAATATGCTGTAACCTGTGAGGGCAGCACAGAGCGTGCTTTTACAGGTAAATACTGGAATAATCACGAAGACGGGATGTATAAATGTGTGCGCTGCGGGTATCAACTTTTCTCGTCAGAAACCAAGTATGATTCAGGTTCGGGATGGCCGAGTTTTTACGATGTGGTACCCGGAAGCAAGGTGAGTAAATCAACCGACAATGAGATCGGTTATCCGCGCACTGAAGTTAAATGCGCTAAGTGTGGTGCTCACTTGGGACATGTATTTGAAGATGGACCTAACCCAACAGGATTGCGTTATTGCATTAATTCTGCTGCATTGGATTTTGAGAAGAAATAGAAATCATCAACGAATAGCGAATGACAAATACGAATATACGAATGTGTGCAGCCTGTTTACATTCGTATATTCGTAAAAGATTAGTTATTCGTTAATAACACTATGTGTTTAAATATCTTCTCTTATAAATCTCATCCCAACTATAAGCTGATTATTGCTGCCAACCGCGATGAGTTTTATGCCCGCAAAACAGAAGCAGCACATTTCAGAAATGATAATCCTGATTTACTTGCAGGCAAAGATTTAGAGCATGGCGGAACCTGGCTTGGGTTAACTAAAACAGGTAAGTTCTCGTTTATCACCAATTACCGCGATCCGAAATCATTCCGCAAAGATGCGCCCTCGCGCGGGGCATTGGTGAGTAATTATTTAAACGGTTCTGAAAGCCCTGAACAGTATTTGAAAAACTTAAAAAATACACAGCACTACAACGGTTTTAACCTTGTTGCAGGTAACTTAAATGAAGTTTGTTATTTCTCAAACGTAGAGAATAAAATCAAAAAACTGGATAATGGTTTTTATGGAGTGAGCAACGCATTTTTAGACACTCCCTGGAAGAAATTAGTGACAGGTAAAAAGGCTGTTGAAGCAGTTATCAGTCAGAACAATTTCAGCCCAGAAGATTTATTTTCTGCTTTACACAACGAGCAAAAGGCGGATGACAGCGAACTGCCTCAAACAGGTGTACCTTATGAAATTGAGAAATTGATTTCGTCCGTTTTTATTAAAAGCGAAGCCTATGGAACAGTTTGTTCCACTGTTGTGCTGATTGATAATCAGAACCGTGTTCAGTTTTTTGAACGCACCCACAATCCTTTGAAGGAAAACAAAACGGCAAGTTTTGAGTTTGTGGTGGGGTAACGGTTACCAACCGATTTCGTTTCTATCTTTGAAACGAAATTTTAAGGCATGTCATTCACACTGCTCATCATTATTTTTACCTGCATCATCTCCATCATGGCCTTTAATAACCGTGAAATGATGACACGTTTTCAGTTGAATCCCTATATGGTTATTCACAGGGGCGAGTGGTTTCGCGTAATAACACACGGCTTTTTACATGCCGATTATATGCACCTGTTTGTAAACATGTTTGTACTATTCATGTTTGGCGGTGCGGTGGAAGAATATTTCAGGGCCTACTTTCGTGAGAAAGCAATTCTGTACTTAACACTCATGTATTTTGGTGCCCTCATTGTTTCTGTTATTTCAACGTTACAAAAACATAAGAATGATATCTGGTATAATGGAGTTGGGGCTTCGGGTGCTGTTTCTGCAGTGCTGTTCAGCAGTATCCTTTTTCAACCTATGACTAAGCTTTGCCTTTACGGAATTCCCTTTCTGTGTTTTCCCGGCTTTATATGGGCTATTGCCTATGTTGTGTATTCCTATTATCAGGGTAAAAAAAGTATGGATAATATCAACCACGAAGCCCACTTGTATGGTGCATTGTTCGGAATTGCTTTCACCTTAATGCTGCGCCCTGCCACCGGTTTAGATTTCATTCATAAAATCATGAATTGGTTATGAATAAAGCTGCCTTTCTTGACCGCGATGGTGTTATCAATGTTGATGTGCTGGACTACACTTCCAAAATTAATGACTTTAAATTTCTTCCGGGTGTTTTTGAAGGACTGAAGCAATTGCAGAACAGCGGTTACCTGCTTATTGTTATAACCAATCAGGGCGGCATTGCCAAAGGCCTCTATACCAAAGAAGATGTGGACACACTGCACAACTGGATGTGTGCAGAATTGCTGAAGCAGGGCATTACCATCACGGCCATTTATTATTGTCCGCACCACTATGTTTCCGGTAAATGCCTTTGCCGCAAGCCAGGCTCACTAATGCTTGAAAAAGCAATGGCACGTTTTGATATTGATGCCACACAAAGTTTTTTTATGGGCGATAAAGATACCGATGCACAGGCTGCCGAAAGGGCAGGGGTGAGGCCGGTAAAGGTGGTGGTGAATTCTGATTTTGTTGTTCCTGTTTAATCCCGTTTATCCAGTGCCTCAAACTCAGAGTTATTACTTATAAACTCAGGAACCATCTGTTTCATTTTTGAAACAATCAATTGATTATTTTGAGTTTCCACAAGCTGAATAAGTTCATCCACATCTTTTGAAACCTGCGCAAATTCATGTTCTTTTACCTTACCGATAAGGATTTGCGGATGATGTGTTGGTAATGTGTTTTCTTCATTATTCAGTAATTCTTCATATAGTTTTTCACCGGGACGAAGGCCTGTGTAAACTATTTTTATGTCTTTGTCAATTGTGAGTTTATACAACTGAATCATCTTCATGGCCAGGTCTGCAATCTTCACCGATTTGCCCATGTCAAACACAAATATCTCACCGCCTTTGCCCATGGCACTTGCTTCAAGTACTAACTGCACCGCCTCAGGAATGGTCATAAAATAGCGGGTAATATCAGGATGGGTAACGGTAACAGGCCCACCGCTTTCAATCTGCTTTTTAAAGAAAGGAATTACAGAGCCGTTAGAACCAAGCACATTACCAAAACGGGTTGTTACAAACAAGGTTTTATTATCTGCCCGGTGCGACAGACTCCTGGTATAAATTTCCGAAATGCGTTTTGATGCGCCCATAACGTTTGTTGGATTCACCGCCTTGTCGGTTGAAATCATCACAAACTCATTCACCCCATATTTAACGGCAAGGTCGGCAGCTATTTTGGTTCCCTGAATATTAACAGAAACTGCTTCAGCAGGATTTTTTTCCATCATGGGAACATGCTTGTAAGCGGCAGCATGAAACACCATGTCGATTTTGAAACTACGGAAAACCTTTTCCATACGCTGCTGCTCACGCACATCACATAAAATTACTTCAAAGTTCTCGAGTTTCAGTTTCTCTTTCAGTTCAACTTCCAGCTCATATAAAGGTGATTCAGCATTGTCAAGAAGCAGCAATTGTTTAGGTGAGTAGCTGCTGATTTGTTTTACCAGCTCACTACCAATAGAACCTGCAGCACCTGTAACCAGAACCGTTTGGTCTTTTATTTTTTTGCTGATGCTTTCGGCATTAAGGTTAATGGGTTCGCGTCCTAAAAGGTCGTCAATATTAATGCCTTTCATCTGGCGGTAACTGAGTTCACCGTTAATCCAGTCGCTAACAGGCGGTACGTTCAGTATTTTAATATCGTGGCCAAGGCAGGCTTCAATTATTTCACTTTTTCGTTTTGCTGATAATTTTTGTGGCGATAGAATAAGGCGTGCAACCCTGTTCTCTCTTAATATTTTTGGTAAATCACTTGTGTAGTAAATGGTAACACCTTCCAAACGGGTGTTAACTTTCTTGCGGTCATCATCAACAAAAGCCAATACGCGGTAGCGGGTTCCTGCATCACGGTCAAGCGTGCGTTTGGTTATAATTCCCGATTCGCCTGCACCAAAAATAATTACGTTTACTTTGGTTTTTGATTTATTGGTAAGCCAGAAATACAATGTTTTTGCGCCAAGTCTTGCCCCTGTTAGCATAATACTTAATACAAAGAAATCAATCATTATTACCGATGTGGGAATAATGAACTTTTCGTTGATAAAGAGTAGCGAAAACCAGTTGGCGATGTAAAAGAAAATGCTTCCGGCAAGCACAACAAATAAAATACGGGCAGCATCACTGGCACTTGTGTAGCGGATTACACCTGCATAAATTTTTCCTATTGCAAAACTTAAAGCACGCACTGCAAGTGCAAAAGGAAATACATAGATAAATGCATCTATTTCGCGATTGGGAATATGAAAATTAAAACGAAGTGTGTAAGCAAAATACAGTGAAACAGCACTGTAGAACAAATCGGTAATGAAAATTATCCAGCGCGGAGTTGTATTGTTGGAAAAGAAAATCATGTTGCTGATAAAGCTCCAAATATAGATAAATGCATTTGTGTTAATTGTCTATTTTCGCACACAAACAAATAACCTATGATGCTTATTGCAGAAAGCGGCTCAACTAAAACTGACTGGAGGGTAATTGACAACACCGGAAAAATTGAACAGTTTATTACCAAAGGTTTTAACCCTTTTCATCAGAAAAGCGAAGCTATATCTGAGGAGATAAAACTAAATCTTTTGCCTTATCTGAAAACCGCTGTAAAGCAGGTTCATTTTTACGGGGCAGGTTGTTCAAGCCCTTCTATGTGTGGCATTGTTGAAACTGCGTTGAATGAATGTTTTCAAGGAGCTGAAATTCATGTTGAGCATGATTTGCTGGCAGCAGCGCGCGGCCTTTGCGGACATGAAAAGGGGATAGCCTGTATACTGGGTACGGGTTCAAATTCCTGCGTTTTTGATGGCAAAAATATAAATGCAAATATTCCTGCTCTGGGATATATTCTGGGCGATGAAGGAAGTGGCAGTTACATGGGGAAACGTTTTTTAGCAGATTTTCTGATTGGAAAACTACCTGAAAAACTTGAAAAAGATTTCACTGAAAAATACGGACTTACCAAAGACAAAATCTTTGATGCTGTTTATATGCAGCCTATGCCCAACCGCTTTCTGGCTTCTTTCGGCAGGTTTCTTTTTCAGCGTTTGGATGAGCCTTATGTTTTAAATCTGGTACGCCAGTCGTTTATTGATTTTTTTGAACGCTATATCTGCCGTTACCCCGATTATAAGTCAATGCCCGTTCATTTTACCGGTTCCATTTCATTTTATTTCAGTAAAATACTAAACGATGTGGCAACTGAAAAACAAGTGCGCATCGGAAGAATAGTTGAAACACCTGCGGCTGCTTTAGTGTTGTATCATACAAATAAAGAGTAAGTGTTATTGTTTATTCTCCATCTGCTTTTTTTGCTTCTGCCGGCTGAACCGGTTCAGGAAGTAACATTAGAACAATTTCAGACAAGAGTTATTCAACACGATAACGATACTTTATACGTTGTAAATTTCTGGGCTACCTGGTGCAAACCTTGTGTTGCTGAACTGCCTTATTTTGAAGCAGCAGGCGAGAAGTATAAATCACAAAATGTTAAAGTGCTTTTGGTAAGCCTTGATTTCATTAGGGATAAACAAAAGCTTGAAAAATTTGTTGTTGAAAGAACTATCAAAAACGAAGTAATGCTGCTTAATGCAGGAAATCCAAATCTATGGATTGATAAAATTGAACCGGAGTGGGGCGGTGCAATCCCTGCAACAATACTTTACCGAAAAGGCGAAAAACTATTTTTTCGTGAAGGAGAATTTCAACAAACTGAACTCGACTCATTAATACAAACGAAACTCAATTAACAATGAACAGACTTATTTTATTAGCAACTGCATTTTTTATTTTGGTGTCATTTAAACCCGATGGTGGTTATAAAGTAGGCGATGTTGCAACAGATTTTAAACTCTTAAATGTAACCGGAAGTAAGATTTCATTGGCAGACAATAAAGTTGCCCAGGGTTTTATTGTAGTATTTACCTGTAATCATTGTCCGTTCTCTGTAAAATATGAAGACCGCATCAATGATTTAAATAAAAAATATGCAGCTAAAGGCTATCCTGTAGTAGCTATTAATTCCAATGATGCTTTGCAATACGAAGAAGATGATTTTGACGGAATGGTAAAACGTGCAAAAGAAAAGGATTTCTCTTTTCCATATTTATATGACGAAACACAAGCTATTGCCCGCAGCTATGGTGCAACACGTACACCACACGTTTATATTGTTCAAAAAGAAAAAGATGATTTAATAGTTAGATACATAGGAGCTATTGATGATAATGCAGATGATGTGGCAGCAGTAAAACAGAAATATGTGGAAAATGCTGTTGACAATCTGCTGGCAGCAAAACCTGTAAGCCCTGATTTTACAAAAGCAATCGGTTGTTCTATTAAGTGGAAGAAGTAGTATTCATAAAGTGAGAGGAAGATAGCCTTGTTGTAAAAAGGTTCTTTGCATCCTCTATATTTGCAGAGTTATTTACATTATTTCATGAAATTATTTTCTAAGCTTCTTTTTCTATTACTGCTCTTTGTTCAGGGTTTCTGCTTTACATCTATTTCTCAGGAAGAAGGCGATGAAACTGATAAACCCGGAAAATTAAAAGCCGGAAAGGGATTTCATGTGGGCATCACGGTAGGGGGATTTTTTGCCAATAATGCAGGTGCTCAGATTTATGATGGATACGGTTTAGATGGTAACGGTGGCAAAAATGATTTTGCAAATAGCTACATGCTCCAAAAGATTAATCAATACGGTGGTTTTACTTCTCCTTTTGTTGATCAGATAGCACAAGCAATGAGTGTAGACGGACAAATCGTAAATCATGATGGCTGGAGTTTTTCTGAAAGTGACATGCCTATACAGATGCGTTACAATCCCTCTATACTTATAGGGTTGGCCTGTCGCTACTTTGTTGATAAAAAAAATACATTAATTTTTAACGTAAATGCAACCAAAATAAGAGCTAACGGGGCATTTACAATTACACTTCTTAATCCTATTTATTCCAGTCAGACATTTAAAACATTCTCGATTACCGGAGGTGAGCAGCGCCTGATGTTTCAGTTGGGTTACCAGCGCATATTAGGTAATAACGCAAAAGCAAATATGTTTATTGAGGCTGGACTTAATCTCACCATGGCTAAGTTTGATAAGAACCAGATTGCTATCAATAACTTAGTAATAGACCTGTTTACCTATTACAATCCCAATGGTCAGCAGACAATCGCTTTACAAAAACCGGTTACAGTAAACTTAGGCGCTTTTGCAGGTTTAGGACTAAACATTACTATGACTACAAAAACCACTTTGCAGGTATTGTATGCTCCGGTTTTTGAGCGCCTGAAACTTGGCTATGATACAGGGCTCCAACTTCATCATTCAGTTGCGTTAAGGGCATACTATAATTTTTAAATGAGAATCTGATTTTTGTAGTTGTATTATGCGCGTAGTTGGCAACATACCACATCCTGACTTACTCATCACTATTTTTGCCATGAACGAAAAATATGTGGTAAAAATGGAAGCAGGTCCTATGGAGCAGACCTACAAAATTCCTATGGATTCTGTTCAGGGATTAGATGGGGTTCAAAAATTTTTTGATGATGACTTTATGCAGAAAGTACTGAATCGCTTCAACGAAATGTTTCTGGATTTGCAGGAAGCAAGAAAGAAATCAGAAAGCTGATTTCTTTACTATCACTTTCAGCGAAGCAGGCACAATTTGCACTTCAATATCTTTTGTGGTTTTAAATGGACTGCCGTCCAGGTGAATGGCGTTATTCTTTTCGCGTATCACTTTTATGTTGGTGCAGGTAAATGTTTCGGCATACCTTGATTTGTCAATGTTGTTGAGAAATAAGCGTAGTACCAATAGTATAGTCTTGAACTTAGGGAAATCCTTTATTACTGTAATGTTCAGTAATCCATCCTGAATATTTGATTTAGGCGAAACAATGGCACCATTTCCAAACTGCTTTGAGTTGCAGAAAATAAAAGCCCACGCAAAATAATTTTTTACTTCACCATTTACATGTACTTCATATTCGCGCGAAGGATAGCGAAGGAATTCACGTGCTGTAACCATTACATACCTGTATAATCCTCGTTTTTCACCCTGAGCAAACATATTGGCTACATGTGCATCAAAGCCGCTGCCGGCAGTGCTTACAAAGGTGTTGCCGTTGAGCAGAGCAGTATCTATGGTTTCAATATGTCCGTTGTTTATAATATCAAATGCTTTTTCAATGTTGTTGGGAATGCCCAGCTCGCGTGCCATTCCGTTGCCAGAACCGGCAGGTATAACAGCCATCGCAGTGTTGGTGTGTAGGATGCCCGAAGCTACTTCACCAAGCGTTCCGTCACCGCCAACGGCCACAATTACATCAAAGCCTTCTTGTGCGCCTTGTGCTGAAATTTCCTTGGCGTGATTTACTTTTTCGGTGTAGCGTATTTCGTGTTCATACTTAGTTTTATCAAGTAATTTAGGAAGAGCATCTTCAATTTTATGCTGCCTGCCAATTCCCGAAATAGGATTGATGATAAATAATATTCTTTTCTTCTTTTCCACTTTATCTCTTTTGAACTTTTGATTTTATTTTATCTCAGTCATGTTATTCATTAACCTGTGGTTGTAGTCCTGTATAAATGCTTTCAACCTGTTTTCAAGCAAAAGTTCCTTCTCCATTTTTTTACCTGAAAGATTAGTTGTGAGCAAACTGTCATTTTTAAAGTCGTACAAGTTTATAGTTTTATTTCCATCAAACTGTAAAACGTAGTTATCTTCAATAATCTGATAAAGTTGATCGAACCGGGTAAAAGAACTGTGCGTAACGGTAGTATCGAAAGGTGATTTTCCGAAAGCGATATAAGGTTCATCATAATTAAGTAAATCCAGCAGTGCCGGCATTATATCGGTCTGCTGGGTTACTACATTGCTTTTGCCTTTAAGTTTTAAAGCAGGTGAATATATTATAATCGGAACAGACATAGCGCCTACACAATTCTGGTAAAATGGGCGCAATGCAAGTGAAGTGTGGTCTGCAGTAATTACAAAAATGGTATTCTTAAACCACTCCGTTTTTGAAGCCGTGGCAAAGAATTGTTTTAGTGAATAATCAGCATAGCGAACACTTTTGTGAATAGGTAATTCGCCATCAGGGAATTTGCCTTTATATTTATCAGGAATAGGGTAGGGGTGATGTGATGAAAGTGTGAATAAAGCACCAACAAAAGGTTCTTTTGTTTTAGTCAATCCATTTGCAAAATATTGTAAAAATTCTTCGTCATAAATTCCCCAGTTGCCATCATAGTCTGCATCATTATTATATTCATCACGACCATAGTAGTTTTCAAATCCTGCTTTTTCTGCAAAGGCATTAAAAGCCATGCTGCCGTTTTTTGCTCCGTGATAGAATGAAGTATTGTACCCTTTTTTAAGAAGCAAACTTGCAATACTGTTAATTTGATTGCCGTTGTATTTCGATGTTATAAACGGATCATTCATCAGCGTTGGCAAACTTGCCAAAACTGCAGGAATTCCCTCAATGGATTTTTTTCCGTTGGAGTAAGCATTGGTAAATACAAAACTTTCAGCACAAAGTGAGTCAAGAAAAGGTGTATAGCCTTTAAAATTATTGAGGTAACCTACATATTCTTTTGAAAGGCTTTCTACAATAATTACAACTACATTAATATCTTTGAGGAAAGGCTCTATTTCAGTTGGTTTGATAACCGCATTGAAAAAATGCTCTCCCGTCTTTTCGGGAAAATAATTTACAGGTTTCACACCGGTCATTCCTACTGTATTGATTAAGGTGTAGGCTGTGTTAAGTCTTAAGGCTGATGTTTGTTGTCCTCCTGCATCCAGCATATTCAGAGGTTTATATTGCAACCCACCTCTTACTCCTATAACTGAAGCTGCTGCAAAAAGAATTAGAAATAATGTACTATAGATGTATTGTTTGGTTTCGCCACCTGTTTCTTTTATAAGTTTTGATGTTTTAATAAACACTTTGTTTGAAAGGTAAATAAGCATGAACCAACCTGCAATAATGTACCAGAAATCAATGATAATAGAAGGGCCAACAATGGCCATATCGTTGCTGACGAATACCAATTTAAAAATATCTGCTGTAGAGCGCGTGAAGGTGAATTTGAAATAAACGGTATCAACCAGGTTAAAAAAGAACATTATTGTCAGTAGAGTTACAAAAAAATAATGCAATACTTTCTTTGATTTTGGCTCTTGATGAAATATGGGAATAAAGTGCAATACTATAAAAGGCGAGAGGCAAATGAGCATTGCCGACAGATCGAAACGTAAGCCATATAAAAATGCCTGAGCTACTTCCAGACGGGGAACTTTATAATAAAAATCAAAGTTGTTCAGAAGAAACAGAAATCTGCAAAGTGTAAGCAGTAACATGCCGCCCAGTAAGCGAAGCAGCAATACCCAAACACTGTTAAATACGAATCTCATGCCGCCAAATTAGGAATTTACAACTTGTCGTTAATCGAAATAAAGCAACTTAAAAAATAAGGGTGGCGTTAAGATGGGTGTATTTCAAAAACAAAATATTATGAAAAATCTTCTTCTCACCTCAGCCCCAAGCAAAACTAACCTTGCAATTGTTGTTTCAGCTATAGCACTTATGTTGTTAAGTTTTGGAAAAGCAAATGCCCAAAAAGGAAATTTGTTAGTAACCACTGAAACGCATATTAACGGTAAAGCTTTCAAAGGTTATATGATAACTGTTTACGAAGATTTTATGGGTAACGGTGATTTTACCCCTATAGATCAGTTTATGTGCAATTCAAGCAAACAGAATTTTAATATGAAATACAACTCGGCTTACATGCTTGATTTTGCTACCCCTGCCGATTTGCATTACACCGTTCAGTTTGATACACATAATGCTAAAACTGATGAAGACCGCGAATTTGAAATTGATGTTGATTTTAGCAAACTGGATATTTATGAATATCCAAATACAATTGAAATGGTCAGTTTTAATGATAACGTACAGGATTTTGCCTTCAAAACTTTGGTTGATGCAAAAGTTCAACAGGCAGCAGTTAAATAAAACATAGCTCTTCCATGGAGTGCTTCCCGTAGAAATTCCCACAAAGGGCAACGCTGCGGGAAGTTTTTTTATAAACTAATAACTACTATTTAAGATGAAACAATTTGGTGCTTTTAATTTGCTTATGATTATGTTTTGTTCGCTTGCTGTTGCGCAACAAAGCCGTATACAAATTATTTCTTCCACACCCGAAAAAACTGTTTTAAATGTTTTGGTTAGCGGGTTTGATTGGAAAACTGTGCAGACCTCAGAAGGTGCGGCCAAAGTTATTTCGCTTGAAAATGGGGTGCAGATTAACAAAGCCGGTGCGCCTGATTTACCTAAGCTGATGACGATGGTTCCTTTAAATTCAGTGGATGTTAAGATAGAGACAGAGTTTGTAAGCTACACTGATTTTGATAATATGAACGTTGCGCTTACCGCACCCAAAGTTCGGGTAGAGGACGAGGATATTTCTGATTTCAGAAAGCATGAAAATTACAGTGCTGATGAGTTTTTTCCACGCATAGTAGTGCGTAAGAAAAATCAGAATTTTTTAAATGACGGTTCGCTTCTGTTGGCTATTCGTCCGGTGCAGTATAATGGTTCTACTAAAACAGTGCGCCTGTGGAATGAACTGATTATTACTATCACTCCTACTCATAGTTCACAGTCAGTTTCGATTCCTGAAGCGTCTGTAACTGAACTTTTAGTTTATCCCAATCCTTCATTAGATATACTTACCGTTAGCTACGAGTTAGAAAATTCAAGCACTGTTTCATTAGACATTTACAACCTTGCCGGACAAACTGTTTATTCTAAAAACAAAGGAACTCAAGCCGCTTGTATGCAAACAACTACGCTTGATGTTTCAGACTTTGCACCGGGTATATATTCGCTTGCCTTGAGAACAGACAAAGGTACTATGGTGAAGAGGGTAGTGGTGGAGTAAATTAATTGTAATTATTAAAATAAAAAAAAGCCGCAATAGCGGCTTTTTTTATTTTCAGGCTTGTATCACCCCAACATTATATGCCTTAGTAATAGGCGAGTGGTTTGCCGCTTCAATACCCATTGTAATCCAGGTGCGGGTATCCAATGGGTCAATGATGGCATCTACTATTAATCGTGCAGCGTTGTAATAAGGTGTTGTCTGGCTTTCGTAACGCTCTGTAATTAATTTCAAATGTTTTGCTTCGTCTTCGGGTGTAATTTTTTCGCCCTTAGCTTTTAAAGAAGCGACCTGAATTTGTAACAAAACTTTTGCTGCTTGCGCTCCACCCATTACTGCTATGTTTGCTGTTGGCCAGGCCACAATCAGCCGGGGATCATAAGCTTTTCCGCACATGGCGTAGTTACCCGCACCATATGAGTTACCGATAATGATGGTGAATTTTGGAACAACCGAATTACTCATGGCATTTACCATTTTAGCTCCGTCCTTTATAATGCCACCGTGTTCGCTGCGTGAGCCTACCATAAAGCCGGTTACATCGTGCATAAACACCAAAGGAATTTTTTTCTGGTTGCAGTTCATAATAAAGCGCGCTGCCTTATCAGCCGAGTCGGAATAGATAACACCGCCAAACTGCATCTCACCTTTTTTACTTTTTACTACTTTGCGTTGATTTGCAACAATGCCAACTGCCCAGCCGTCAATGCGAGCCAAACCGCAAAGAATGCTCTTGCCGTAACCGGCTTTGTATTCGTCAAACTCGCTGTCATCAACCAGGCGGTGAATAATCTCCAACATATCATAAGGCTTCTCTTTTGAATCTGGAAATATGCCGTATATCTCTTTCGGATCTTTCTTAGGAAGTGTAGGTTTTATGCGGTCAAATCCGGCTTTATCGTAATCACCTATTTTGCTGAATATTTTGCGGATTTCTTTTAAACACGATTCATCGTTCTCGCATTTGTAATCAGTAACGCCTGATATTTCGCAATGAGTTGTTGCTCCACCCAGGGTTTCGTTGTCTATGTCTTCGCCTATTGCAGCCTTTACTAAGTAAGAGCCTGCAAGAAATATAGTTCCGGTTTTATTTACAATCAAGGCCTCATCACTCATAATAGGAAGATAAGCGCCACCGGCAACACAGCTTCCCATAATTGCTGAAACCTGAATAATTCCCATCCCACTCATTATTGCATTGTTTCGGAAAATGCGCCCGAAATGTTCTTTATCAGGAAAAATTTCGTCCTGCATGGGAAGATAAACACCCGCACTGTCCACTAAATAAATAATGGGCAAGCGGTTTTCCATCGCAATTTCCTGAGCACGTAGATTCTTTTTTCCTGTAATCGGAAACCATGCGCCTGCCTTTACTGTTGCATCGTTGGCTACAATCACACACTGTCTGCCAGAAACGTAACCAATAACAATCACCACACCACCGGCTGGACAACCACCATGTTCCGCATACATGCCCTCGCCTGCAAACGCTCCGATTTCAATTGTCTTGCTGTCTTTGTCAATCAACATGGCAATGCGCTCACGTGCTGTTAGTTTGCCCTTTTCGTGTTCTTTTTCAGCGCGTGCTTTTCCTCCGCCTTCATGAATTTTTTCTAAGCGTTTATTCATCGCAGAAATCATTCTGCGCATCACGTCTTCGTTTTTATTGAATTCTAAGTTCATTGATTTTTATTGATTGGCGGGCAAAGATAATAATTGAAGAATGTGTTTGCGTCACCCCGGGTTTGTCTCAGGTCTCTCGGATGCTTAAACAAGTTCAGAATGATGAATTCACTAGGGGGTAAATCGATATCCAACGCCTCTGATTGAATGAAAGTACTTTGGTTCCTTTGCATTTTCTTCAAAATATTTGCGGAAAGCAACAATGTAATTATCAATAGTGCGTGAAGTGGTAGAAACATCTTCACCCCATATTTTTTCTAAAATTTCTTCTCGCGAAACCACCTCATTCTTCCTTTCAGACAATAATCTCAAAAGCAAAATTTCGCGTTTGGTAATCTGATGCCTTTTGCCATCATATCCTTTAACTTCGTAACTGATAAAATTCACTTCGCAGTTGCCAAATTTCAAAACATCATCTTGTTTGCCTGTTGAACCTGAATTTCTTTTCAAAAGCAACTGAACACGCAATAAGAGTTCTTCCAGATTAAATGGTTTGGAAAGGTAATCATCACCACCAATTTTTAACCCAAATACACGGTCTTCGCTTGAACTTTTTGCTGTAAGAAAAAGGATTGGAACCTGATTATTATCTAATCTTACAGCCTGACAAATACTAAAACCATCCATTTCGGGCAGCATAACATCCAGTATTACTAAATCAAATCTGTTGTTCTGGATTTCGTGCAGAGCTACTTTTCCATTGCTCACAGATGTAACATCGTAACCCTCCAGTTCAAGATTTAACTTGATCACGTCAAGCAAACTTTCTTCGTCTTCAACTAAAAGGATTTTTTGTGGCATTTTAATTCAATTTTATCTTGAGGACAAAAATAATCTAATTTATATCTTAGATTTTATTTGTACTCCTATTCATAAGTGTTACTTAGCGCTGTAGTCTAATTTTTCTTTCTTAATCTTAAAAAGAAATCGTAATATTGAAGCCATAAATAAAAAAATAACTAACCCACAAAATCAAAAATTATGATTAAAAATTTTACAAAAGTAATTGCTGGATTATTGTTGGCAGGAACATTTCCTGCAATTGCTCAACAATATTAGGTTAGCCATGACTTAGGCGGAGATGATTATGGAAATAAAATATTGGTATCAGGTCCGAATGTAACAATAGCCGGAGCTACATCTGCAACTGGCTCGGGTTCTTATGATTTTAATATTGTAGGATTAAATTCTAATGGTGTATATGGAGGTGGAGGTCAAGTAGGGGGCACTGGTTTGGAAACATGCAGAGCAGCAGCAGCCTTTAATGATGGATCTTCAGTATTAGCCGGAGCTTCTAATACATTGGCTCCATTCTTAGGCCTGGATGATTTGATGGTACTTAAACTAAGCCCTACTGGTTCCCCTGCTTTCTATTCTGTTTTAGGAACAGACAGTGTTGATCGTAGTTTTGCTGTAAAACAAGGAAATGACGGTTCAATTATACTTGCAGGACAAACAGGAAGATCAATTGGTTCTACAAAATCAGATGGACTAGTTGTGAAATTAAATGCATCTACAGGAGCAGTTATTTGGTCAAAGAGTATTGGTTTTCAGTTTTCAAACGAAGCTATTTATGATTTCCTGCCTATTAACGGAGTTGGGTATGCTGCGATAGGATATTCGGGAGTAAACGTTATCGGATTAAATGATAATATGTTTTTCTTATTAAACGAAGATGGAACTAAGAACTCTGTTTTTGTTTTTGGAGGTCCGGGTGATGATGACGCACGTTCAGTTCTTGATAATGGTTCAGGGAAAGTATTTGTAGCAGGTAATAGCAGAAACATTGGTCAGGGTGGTGGAGAAGCTTTCTTGGCAAGATTGGATGTTACTGGCTTTCCAACTGTAGTTTTGGATTGGTATAAAACTTATGGTTCAACTGGTGACGAATCACTTCAACATGCAATTTATAACCCAGCAAACGGAGGTGTAGTTATGGTTGGAACTACATCAAGCTTTGGTAACGGAGGTGAGGCATTTGCAGTTAGCGTAGATAACAATGGAGTAATCCAATGGGCAAAAACCTATGGTGGATCAGCAAGTGATGCTTTTATTGATGCGGCACTTGATGGTTCTGGCGGTTTTTATGGTGCTGGGTATTCTAATTCTTTTGGAGGAACTTCAAATAATGTATGGCTGGTAAGAATGGATGCTTCAGGAAACAGCCTTTGCAATAACAGCACAGCAGCTTTTGTAGAAGCTACAATCTCTAATACTATTGCATATGCTGATTTTTCGAATGCGTCACTAGCTGACATTGTATCTACAGATGCTCCGCTTACTCTTCGCAATACTTCTGCTTTTGCATTTAATGAAAACGTCCCAACAGCCAACATCCTTTGCTCTACAGTTGGAGTTCAGGAGATCAGCAGCTCAGCATTATCGGTTTATCCTAATCCTGCAGGTGAAACATTAAACTTTAACTTTGGAGTAAATGCTGCTGATGCAAAAGGTTTGATTATTTATAATGCACTTGGAGCAAAAGTTTATGAAACAACTTTGAATAATGTAACTTCAGTTTTCTCAGCTGACATTAGTAATCTGGCAAACGGAATGTATACTGCGGTTGTTTTTATTAATAATACACAGGTTACAGCTAAATTTACAGTAGCTAAATAATTTCAGTTTTATTAAATCTAAAAAAAGGCTCTGGTTTTCAGAGCCTTTTTTTTTGTGGCCATTTGATATAACTTTGCCCCTAATGCGAATAGTTAAACTCATTGAAGTTAAATCCGAAATTGGTGCAGGAACCCGGGGGGCAAGCCTTGGTATTGATGCTATTAAAATTGCTGCAATGGATTTTGGAAGCTTGTATTTTAAAAAGTTAAAATCGGTTCAGATATTAACTGAGAATGAAGAGTTGTTTGAACCCATCATCAATCATTACGCGAAACATATTAATGCTATTTACAAACTCTATCAGCGAATAACTAAAGAGGTAGGAAAAGTATTAAAGCGTAAACATTTTCCCTTAATTCTTGCGGGCGATCACAGTACTGCAGGAGGAACAATTGCGGGTATAAAAATTGCTTATCCTAAAAAACGATTAGGCGTAATCTGGATTGATGCACATGCAGATATTCACTCTCCATACACAACTCCTTCAGGTAATATGCACGGTATGCCAATTGCCCTTTCGTTAGGCGAAGACAATATGGAATGTCGTGTGAACGATCCTATTGAGGAAACAATTATGTTTTGGAATAAACTTAAAAACAAAGGCGGTATTTGCCCCAAAATATATTATAATGATATTTTCTATGTTGGCCTGCGTGATACTGAAGATGAAGAAGATTATCTGATAAAAAAACATAATATTAAATGTCTTTCAGTAAATGAACTAAGAAAAAAAGGTGTTAGTCGGTCAGCTGATTATATACTTAAAAAGTTAGACCATTGCGACCTGATTTATATTTCATTTGATGTTGACAGCATGGACCCTAAAGTTTCAAAAGGAACGGGAACGCCAGTTGCCAGAGGATTAACAGAACGTGAAGCAGAAAACTTCACTTCACGTTTGGTACGCAGCCCAAAGGTGTGCTGCTTTGAAATGGTAGAAGTGAATCCAACGCTGGATAAAGAAAATACCATGGCCGAAAACGCCTTTAAAATTTTAAGAAAAGTAACTAACGAATTAACGAGTGTAGAGTAAATGAATTTAGAAGAGAAGTTAAAATCAGCAGTAGTTGAAGGAATAGAAAAACTCTACAACCAGAAACCAGACGAAAAGCGCATCAACTTTCAAAAGACCAGTAAAGACTTTGAAGGTGATATTACCATTGTTGTGTTTCCGTTCACGGGCATCAGCAAAAAAACACCTGAGCAAACTGCAAACGATATTGGTAATTTTCTGAAAGAAAATCTTGCTGAAGTGGAATCGTTCAATGTGGTAAAAGGTTTTTTAAATCTGGTTATCTCTTCATCGTTCTGGATAGATTTTTTCAATACCGCATCGGCAACCGAACATTTTGGTTTTGCTACACCAAATTCAGGCAAAACAATTATGGTGGAATATGCTTCACCTAACACCAACAAGCCATTACATCTCGGGCATATCCGTAATATTCTACTTGGCTATTCTGTTGCTGAAATTCTAAAAGCTAACGGTCACAAGGTTTTGAAGGTGCAGGTTATTAATGACCGTGGTATTCATATTTGTAAATCCATGCTCGCATGGCAGAAATGGGGCAATGGTGAAACGCCTCAAACTTCCGGACTGAAAGGCGATAAACTGGTAGGAAAATATTATGTAGAGTTTGATAAACATTACAAATCCGAGATTGCTGAATTAGTTGCCAAAGGAATAACAAAAGAAGATGCCGAGAAACAAGCACCATCAATGGTTGAAGCACAAAATATGTTGCTGAAGTGGGAAGCCAAAGACACTGATGTATATGCTTTGTGGGAAATGATGAATAGCTGGGTATACGCAGGTTTTGATGTTACATACAACAGTTTAGGTGTTGATTTTGATAAACTCTATTATGAAAGTCAAACCTGGTTGCGAGGTAAAGATGAAGTATTGAAAGGTCTGGAACAAGGTATTTTTTATAGAAAAGAAGGGCAATCGGTTTGGGTGGATTTAACTAAAGAAGGATTAGACGAAAAAGTATTGCTGCGTTCAGACGGAACTGCCGTGTATATGACACAAGACATAGGCACCGCCATTCTGCGTTACCACGATTTCCCGGATTTAAATGGCATTGTTTATACCGTTGCCACAGAGCAAGATTATCATTTTAAGGTGTTATTTCTTATTCTGCAAAAGTTAGGTTTTGAGTGGGCTAAAAACTGTTACCACCTTTCTTACGGAATGGTTGATTTGCCTTCAGGTAAAATGAAATCGCGTGAGGGAACGGTTGTAGATGCTGATGATTTGATGGAAGAAATGATTACAACAGCTAAGGAAATTTCATTAGAGAAAGGAAAAGGGGAGGATAGTGCAGAAGCCGAAGAGCTCTATCGCATGATTGGTATGTCAGCTCTCAAATATTTCATTCTGAAAGTTGACCCGAAAAAGAAAATGCTCTTCAATCCTCAGGAAAGTATTGATATTAATGGTCACACCGGACCGTTTATTCAATACACGCATGCCCGCATCAAATCCTTGTTGCGCAGAGCAGATTCGGTTTCAATATCTGAAGTAAATACTTCACTGTCTATGTTACCTAAAGAAAAAGAATTAATAAAACTTATCTATCAATTTCCAGCTACTTTGAAAGAAGCAGGTGATGGCTACAGTCCTGCACTTTTAGCCAATTACATTTATGAATTGGCAAAGGAATACAACCAGTTTTATCACGATTTTCCTGTGTTGAAAGAAGAAGATAAAGACAAAAAAAACTTTCGCCTTCAACTTACCGCTTTAACCGGTAAAATAATTAAAGATAGTTTGAGACTACTGGGAATTCAGGCTCCGGAGAAGATGTAGAATATTATTCTGTTAATTCTATTTCTAATAATTCAGAATCGCCACCATCACTATCGGTAACCGCATATAGTGTGTGAATTTTTTCTTGCGTTTGTATAACACAAACCGATTCGATTTTTAATGGAAGTGGATCTGTTCCTTCTTGAATTGGTTTGCTGTCCATTTCTTTTGTTTGTGGGTTCAGGATGCCAATAAAACTTCCTAACACAGCGCCATCATCAATTTCGTTTTTGGTGTCTTCAACGGAAGTGGAAAACAGGATTTTTTTATCATCAAGCATTGATGCGCCAGAGAAGCCTGAGCGAATACTATTGATTTCTGGAAGGATAAAGGAAGATACTGTATAGTTTGGAATTTTAGCTTCATCATTCAAAACATAGTCGGCAAAATCACTCAAAGGAAAACTAAATAGAAGATTTCTGCCTGAAACATTTCCACGTTGGAAGAGATAAAGATTGTTACTGTTTGCTGCCGCAGCTTCAATATTTAATTTGTATTCTTCTTCAATTTCTTTTTTGCGCAGAGTATTGTATAAATTCTCAAGACTGAAACGTATAACAGCGTGTTGCTTTTCAGGAAAAACAATAATTAATTTATCGCGCTTCTTTGGTTTAGACCCCGATCCGAAAACGAATAGGATATCTTCACCTTTAACTTTTGCAAAAGTCATTGCTTCAAAGTCTGGCTTTTTATTTTTCTCTATTGGTTGGTCACTCAGTTTTTCTTTTTTAAGTAAAGCAATGCGCTCAATCTGGTTTAAATTTTTGTCAAGAATATATAGCCACGATGAATCATCTCCGATAATATAAAGTTTGTTGTTATACAACTCAATTCCTGATGCGGAAGGAATATTAGGTAGAATTTTTCTGTTGAGTAGTTTGAGTTGCATAGCAACAAAGGTCGCAAATAAAAAGGCAGAACGAAAGTTCTGCCTTTTCTGTTCATCACCCTGAACTTGTTTCAGGGTGACGAACGAGGGATGCTGAAACAAGTTCAGCTTGAAGTATTAAGCTTTTACCAGCTCCATATTCTCAATAATCGCATCACCAAACTCAGAGCATTTAACTTCCGTTGCTCCTTCCATCAAGCGCGCGAAATCATAAGTAACAATTTTTTTATTGATGCTATTTTCAATACCTGCGTAAATCAGATTGGTAACTTCAACCCAACCTAAGTGTTCAAACATCATAGCTCCTGAAAGTATAACCGATGAAGGGTTTACTTTATCAAGCCCTGCATATTTAGGTGCTGTTCCGTGCGTAGCTTCAAAAACTGCATGGTGCGTTATGTAGTTAATGTTTGCTCCGGGAGCAATACCAATGCCGCCAACAGAAGCAGCAAGTGCATCAGAAACATAATCTCCGTTAAGGTTAAGCGTTGCAATTACTGAATACTCCTGTGGACGCAGTTGAATTTGTTGTAAAAATGCATCAGCAATAGAATCTTTTACCAATACTTTCCCTGAAGCAAGTGCTGTTTTTTGAGCTGCGTTTGCTGCATCTACGCCCTTATCGGCAGCTATTCTGTCGTATTCAGTCCATGTAAATGTTTCGTTCGCAAACTCACGTTCAGCCAAAGCATAACCCCATTGTTTAAATCCACCTTCAGTGAATTTCATAATGTTTCCTTTGTGAACAATAGTTACAGAAGGTTTTTTATGTTTTACTGCATATTTAATAGCTGCACGAATTAAACGCTCTGAACCTTCAACCGAGACAGGCTTAATGCCAATTGAAGATGTCTCGGGGAAACGGATTTTCTTAACTCCCATTTCTCCTGTTAAAAACGCAATTACTTTTTTAGCATCATCCGTGCCTGCCATCCACTCGATGCCTGCATAAATATCTTCGGTATTCTCACGGAAGATAACCATGTCTACGTATTCAGGATGTTTCATAGGTGAAGGAACTCCGCTGAAATAACGCACAGGGCGCAGGCAAGTGTATAAATCCAGCTCCTGACGGATTGCCACATTCAGTGAGCGGATACCACCACCAACAGGTGTAGTCAATGGCCCTTTAATAGCAATAATATAATCTTTAACCGCTTGTATAGTTTCTTTCGGTAACCATTCACCGGTTTGGTTGAAGGCTTTTTCGCCTGCAAGAATTTCTTTCCATTCTACTTTTTTTGTTCCTCCGTATGCTTTTTCAACGGCTGCATCAAATACGCGCACCGATGCTGCCCAAATATCTGCACCAATTCCATCGCCTTCTATAAAAGGGATAATAGGGTTATTTGGAACGTTTAGAACTCCATTTTTTACTGTGATTTTACTTCCTGACATGTTGTTTGTTTTTTTTGAATGAGGGAGCAAATGTATAATATGAATTGAAATGTTGAATGATTTGTATCAGTTCTTAATGTAATTTTAAATTGAATAACTATTTTACTCTTTTAAGTTCTTATCTATCTTCGCGTCATATGCGTTATATTATTTCCTGCGAAAACCCTCACCGCCATTTTATACAGATAGAATATATTGTCTCTACTGGGATAAACAATATATTGACAGTTCAATTGCCAGCCTGGCGTCCCGGAAGATATATTTTGCAGAATTTTGCAAAGAATGTTCGTGCATTTGCCGTGTATGATGAAAATGGAAATGAGTTGCAGTTTGAAAAAATAAGTAAAGACAGCTGGCAGATAAAATCTGAAACCGCAAAACAAGTTCATGTTAAATATGAATATTATGCCAATGTGTTGGATGCCGGTTCCACTTTTCTAGACGAGCAACAATTATATGTAAATCCTGTTAACTGCCTGCTATTTGTTCCTGGCAGGGAAGGGGAGAAGTGTGAAGTGGAAGTCAGCGTTCCTGAAAATTATCAAATAGCATGTTCTATTCCCAAAAAAGGACAGGTCATTGTTGCTGACAATTACCATATCCTTGCTGATAGCCCTTTTATTGCAAGTCCATCATTAAAGCATTATCAGTTTAAAACTGATAATACAGACTTTTACCTATGGTTTCAGGGAGAAAGTAAGCCTGAGTTTGAGAAAATTGAAACCCATTTTCGCAAGTTTATTTCTACACAATTAAATGTGTTTGGTGGGTTTCCTTTCAGCGAATATCATTTCCTTTTTCAGATTGCACCTTTTCCATTGTATCATGGAGTTGAGCATCAGAACAGCACTGTGATTGCACTCGGGCCTTCTTATGATTTAATGAAAGAGCAGTTGTATGCAGAATTTCTGGGTATCAGCAGTCATGAGCTTTTTCATGCATGGAATGTGAAAGCTGTCCGCCCAACTGAAATGCAGCCCTATGATTATACTAAAGAGAACTTTAGCAAACTGGGGTATGTGGCCGAAGGCGTAACTACTTATTATGGAGACTTGATGTTGTTTCGTTCAGGGGCAGTAAGTGAATATGAGTTTAATCGCAACCTGCATTTATTATTCCAAAAGTATTTTCACAATTACGGAAGATTTAATCTTTCTGTTGGCGCATCTTCTTTTGATACCTGGTTGGATGGTTACGAAAAAGGAATTCCTCATCGCAAGGTTTCTATTTATAATGAGGGTGCACTTTGTGCACTTATGTTGGATTTGCTGATACGTAGACAAACAAACAATGATTTTTCAATGGACGATGTAATGAAAAAATTATATCAGGATTTTGGTAAAAAAGGAACGGGATATAGTGAAACGGATTATCGCAAAGCACTTGAATCTGTTGCTGGAATATCATTTGCCGATTTTTTTGCAAAGTATTACAACGGAACCGAAAACTATGAGGCACTTCTACGTGAAACATTAGCATATGTAGGGCTGGAAATAAAAGACAGCAGATCCAAGTTTTATTTTGAAAATCGTTTCGGGTTTAAAGCAGAACAAAAACGAAGTGGTGCGCTGAAGATAACAGAAGTAGCTCCCAATTCTATTGCTGACAGGGCTTGTCTTTCAGAAGGTGACGAGCTTATTTCCATCAACGGTATAAAGTTGCTGAACAATCTGAAAGAATGGTTAAAGTACTTTCAGGAAGAAACAGTAACGCTTACAGTTTTGCGTTCTTCGGAAACTAAGGATGTTGTGTTAACCCCAACAACAGAGCGTTATTATCGCACCTATTGGCCGGCCAAAAAGCGTGATGCTTCACTTGAGCAAAAAGAGAATTACAAGAATTGGACAGGAAGGGAGTGGTAATTAAACTGCTGCCACAACTGAAATCTCAACATTCACAAATTTAGGCAAAGCTGCTACTTGCACTGTTTCTCGAGCAGGAAAATCAGACTTGAAGAATGCTCCATAAACCTCATTCACGCTGCTAAACTGGTTCATGTCTTTCAGAAAAATGGTAGACTTTATTGCGTTACTGAAATCCATTCCGGCTGCTTCAAGTATTGCCTTCAGGTTGTTCATTACCTGTTGGGTTTCTTCTATAATGTTGTCCATTACTAATTGTCCTGTTGCAGGATTAATGGCAATTTGTCCTGAAACATAGAGCATATTGTTTACCATTACAGCCTGACTGTAAGGTCCTATTGGTGCAGGGGCTTTATTGGTGTTGATGATTTTCTTATTCATGGGATACATACATTTGTCGGCTAAAATAATGAAAACCCTTATTCTCGATAACTACGATTCATTTACTTACAACCTTGTTCACTATGCCGAACAATTTTGTAATGACATAGAAGTACATCGTAATGATGCCATAAATCTTGATGCGGTTGATAAATACGATATCATAATTCTTTCACCAGGGCCGGGTTTACCAAAGGATGCAGGAATTATGCCCGAACTGATAAAGCGATACTCGCCAACTAAAAAGATATTAGGCGTTTGCCTCGGGCATCAGGCCATTGCCGAAGCTTTCGGTGGTAAGTTGGTAAACATGAATCATGTGCTGCATGGTGTGGCACGTAAAACCATTGTTACTGATGAAAATGAACAGTTATTTAAAGGTTTGGCAAAAGAATTCAACTGCGGCCGTTATCATTCATGGGCGGTTAAAAAACAGGACTTACCGGATTGTTTAGAACTTACCGCCATTGATGAATACGATTATGTGATGGCATTCCGTCATAAAAACTATGATGTATGCGGGATGCAGTTTCACCCAGAGTCAATATTGACCGAGCACGGATTGGAGATAATAGAGAATTTCTTTACGGTCTCAGCGTAATTGCTTCCTGCGCTTTGTTAGCAATTTTAGCTGCCAAAGGCTCATTTGCTGTTGAATGTGTTTGAAGTTCTGTTCTTAAATCCACATCTTCTAGAAGCTTTGCGTAATCCACATTCAGTTCAATTGCGTCTTCATTTCCTCCAATAGTTTTATTAATGGAAAGAGCTATAGTTCTTAACATTTCGTCATTTCCTATGTGGTAGACAAAACCGGTTGAAGCTGTGCCGTTGGCTGCAGCTGTTGTATCTACATATCCTTCCAGTTTCATAAAAACATAACCTTGGCTCCAATCCCAATAGCTGGCGTAAAGACTGTTTACATACAAAGGATGTGTTACGCCCCATTGAGTAGGGTCTCCATGATTGGCTACAGAGTCAACTCCTACCGCAAATTCAAGTCCGGAATAAGTTCCATCATCTACCGACCCAAAGCTGTAATTGGTTTCAAGGGCTTCAACCAATGCGTAAGGCATTTCGGGAGTTGAAGTTGTGTTATCTGTTTTTTTTAAGCTCACATCCGAAACATAAAACTGTGCTTTTATAAACTTTAGTTTGCGCCCGTTTATGGTATATTCCTGATTGTAAACCAGCGCATCATTTCCTACCATAGGATAGAAATGAATGTTCAGATTCGTTATGGTCGGCTCATCTGTAGGTTTGCAGGATGATAAAAAGATAACTAAAAGTGTTACCAGAGTAAGTGCTGAAAGGACTGATTTTTTCATTTGAATAATTCTAACACAAAAGTATTGTTTTTGTTTTAGAATTAATTCTATATTTGCAGCCCCAAATAAAAAACGAAAGGAAATCATGGCAAACGTTTGCGAATTAACAGGTAAGAAAGCTATCACAGGGCATAAAGTTTCTCACTCTAACATCAAAACCAAGAAGAAATTCTATCCTAACCTGTTGAAAAAGACTTTCTTCATAGCTGAAGAAAAAAAATCAGTAACGCTTAAAATCTCTACTTCTGCATTGAAAAATGTTACTAAAAACGGCATTTATGCTTGTTTAAAAGAAGCAAGAGAGAAAGGATATACTACAAAATAGTTTTCTTTAACCGATAATACTTAAGCGTTGCTATCTTTGCATGGCAACGCTTTTTTTATTTATGCAAATCAAACTCTCCCTTTTTTTAACACTTTCCACAGTAATCTCGGTTACGGCACAGGAAACTGTTACGCCTAAGGTTGTAAGTGAAAAGCAGCCCAGTCGCTATGATGAGGATTTGCTGAATAAAGATTTTCATAAAGGACGTAGAGAGGCTTTGCGCGCTATGATGCCCGAAGGTTCTGTTGCCGTTTTCTTTGCCGCTCCTGTGCGCAACCGTGCCAATGATGTTGACTTTGAATACCATCAGGATCCTGATTTTTATTACCTGACCGGTCTTACTGAGCCAAACGCGGTGTTGGTTATTTTTAAAGATAAGCAAAAGATTGCAGATGGAAATACAGAAATGATATTTGTCCAAAGTCGTAATCCAGCAAGTGAGGTTTGGACAGGTCGCAGGCTTGGAACAGATAGTGTGGAAGCGAAATTAGGCATTAAGCCAGCTTTGATAAATGATAATTTTCAAAAATCAGGTATTGACTTTGGCAAATTTGACAAGGTTTTTAACAGCAAGATTTATAATGATGTGCGTGATGAGTTGGGTGGGAATGGTGATTTATATGACCTGATACAGACATACCAGAAAAGCACACAACGCTCTTCACCCGATGCGGCAGGACTGGAAGTAATGATGGCAAGTCTTCGCGAGATAAAGTTGGAAGAAGAAATGATATTGCTGCGCAAGGCCATTACAATGACCTGCGAAGCTGAGATTGAACTGATGAAAGCGCTGGAGCCTGGAATGACCGAATACCAGAGCGAAGCCATTGTTGAGTTCTTTTTTAAGGTAGAAGGAGCAGAAGATGTAGGATTTCCTTCTATTTTGGGCAGCGGTGAGAACTCATGCGTATTGCATTATACCACTAACCGCAAGCATCTGGACAATCCCGAACTATTGGTTTCAGATATTGGTGCTGAATACCACGGCTACACAGCAGATGTTACGCGTACCATTCCTATTAACGGCAAATTCTCGCCCGAGCAAAAGGCTATTTATCAGATTGTTTATGATGCTCAGGATGCCGGTATTAAAAAATGTTTTAAAGGCAAACCTTTTATGGCTCCCCACAAAGCAGCTGTAGAGGTGGTTCAAGCCCGTCTTTTGGAGTTGGGCATTATAAAAGAAGCATCAGAATACCGTAAGTATTTTATGCATGGAACTTCGCACTATTTAGGTCTGGATGTTCACGATGCGGGCCTTTATGATATACTTAAAGTAAATAATGTAATTACCGTAGAGCCTGGTGTTTATATTCCAGAAGGAAGTGACTGCGACCCCAGATGGTGGAATATTGGTGTGCGCATTGAAGATGATGTTCTTATTACTGATGGCCAACCAGAAGTTCTTTCATCCCTTGCTCCCCGGACAGTGGACGAAATTGAAGCCCTGATGAAACAGGAAGGAGTGTTTAATAAGATTAAGTAGTACTCTGTAAAAAAAAAGGTGAATTTGAGTTAAGATACATCGAATATGTTAGCGTGGTAGATAAAAATAAAACTATAAATTTGTTGTTATCCTAGAGTAGGGCTACTCCAGCGGATAAATCATCACTGTATTCCCCGAAACAGTTGCTAGCATAGAAGGAGCATCACCATTGCCTACCACAACATCAAAAAGAGTATTTCCTGCCAGAGGAAAATCATCTTCCACTGAGCCATCTGCAGCAAAAATAAAAACCTCGCTGCTGCCATTACAAACTGCTCCTAAACGCTTACCATCCCATGTTTCAATAATGATAGGCGGTAAATTGGTTTCGCTTTCAAATTTATGACCAAACATTGTTTCTCCTCTGGCATTGTAAACAAATAGTTCGTTCAGGTCAGAGAAAATCAGTTCAGGCGTTTTGTCTGAATTGATGTCACCATAAACAAAATGATGATGAGATGTAAATTCTTTAGGTGTAACTTTCTCTGTTTTTCCATTCATAGAAATGGTATAAACCTTACCGGTGCTGTCGGTAAAAGCAATCATACCTCCAAAGGTTTGCATTGTGTTATTACCGAACCTAAACTTCTCTTTTATCTTTGCCTTATCGCTTCCCTTACGGTCTAGAATATTTAGTTTTCCATCAGTTTCTGCAATGACAATAAAATCTTTTCCTCCAGCGCGAACATGAATAACTGGTTGCGTTACCATTTCATTTGTCTTCTTAAATCCCCAACCTTTTACGGTTTCGCCTTTTATATCCAGGCAATACACTTTTTTGTTTTTGCAGGCAACAAACAGACGATAATCGCGCTTTCCATCGTAATCAAAAACGGAGAGAGGTGAGGTTGCAGGCGATTCCAGCTCAATCGGGTATTTGGGAACATCCTCACCCTTGCGGTCAACTAAATAAATGAAGTTAGTGGTGCCGAAAAGGATTTGAAACTTTCCGTTTTTGTAAACATCTACCTGATGAACCTTGCCGTTAATTTTTTCAGGTATTTGTTTCTTCCAAAGAATGGTACCCATGCTGTTGATGAGATATACGTTGTTGGCATCGTCCTGAACAAAAATTTCATTTTCGCCTGAAAAGGAGTTTTTCAGGAATACTGGTTTTTCGCTTGCTGTAGTGTCTAAACGTGCTTCAAAAACATTTGCCTTAGTACCACTATAATCGGAATTATATTTCAGATAAACATTGGTGTAGAATGCTTTTCCGTTTGAACTCATTTGTATGGAAAGGCCTTCAAATTTCCGCAGTGTTTCTTCGCTCTTTTTTAGCTCTTTTGATGTTTCTCTGTTAGCGTAAGAGTCAATAATATATTGTGAACGAGAAGGGCTGGAATATGCAAAAACATTGAAGGTGGATGAAAGATTTTCGCTATAAGTAGAGAAATAAACATCTTTCCCAAGAGTTTTGTCTGCAATATAATAGTTAATGTAATTTTTTACTGATTGTATACTGTTGCCAAAAACTACATAATCCCCAACAATTGTATAATATGAAGTTTGCATTTGCTCAAACGCAGAGCCAAATAGGCGAGGTAAAATCTGCGGAAGATTAATGTTGGTGATAGTATATTCCTGATAAACTTCCTGTTCAGCCGCCCCTTGTTTTTCAGAAAGGCTTTTCACCAAACCTGAAAGCAAATCAGAAGCAAGTTCCGGTTTTCGCGCTCTGAAAACAGCATAAGTGTTTTCAGAAAATGTTGCAGCTTTTGGCTCTGTAATGCATACGCCAAACTCGCTACCCATCCATGAAAACATGCTTAGTTCAATGTCTACATCATAAGTGTTATTAATGTTTTTTACTTCTTGTTCGTAGCGTTCCAAATCTTTAATGCGTTTCAGGTGGATTTTGTAATCATTATAAAAACTCAAGATATCACCAATCCCAAAGAATAAAAAGGTAGCTGTATTTGCAGGAAGTACTGCCGGGAATTCAACCTGTTGAGGTTTTTGAACAGTAAATAGATTCAGATAGTGTGCTGCAGTATCATTAGGGTATGTAAAGCCGTTCAGCATAACTCCTTCTGGGCGCAGGTTCATGTCCAGTTCACTCCATTCCGCTATTTTTGTAAGTGTTTCAAATGAAGAAGCGCTTTCAGATTTTACAAATACCTGCAAATAGCCTGGAAAACGAGCATAATTGATATAAATATTTACTTCAACATTTTTTCCTGAAGACTCAACAGCCTTCACAAAGTAGCTATCCTTCAACATGCTTCCGCCTTTATTCAACTGGTCAATTGCAGATTCGGTAAGCAGTAGTGAATAGCTGGCAATAAACACACCCTGATACTGCGTGTAATAAAACGCACTGTCGGTTTCGCTTTTCTTTACACTGGTTACAATACTGTTGCCATACTCAAAATTCCGGTAAATAGCATCGGGACGGCACACAGCTTTAACTACTTCATCTAGTTTATCCTTCATGTTTGCCTTTTCCAAAGCTATACAATAGAGGTATTCCATGCCATGATTGGACTGTGTATGAACTGAAATATACATTTTGCGATTGCCAAAAATATCAGCGGCAACCGGATTGTTTTTTAATATTGAGTCAATGAAATTTACGTTGTCGCGGAATAGCTGAAAAGTCTCGTACTTTTCCAGTTCATCGCGATAGGTGGCAGTTGTTTTATATATTTCCCATGCTTTACTGAAGTCACGTATTTCAAGAATCATTGCAGCATCATGTGGTATTGCATTGATTGCTTCGCTGGGCTTGCTACTGTTTCGAAAAAAATACCACCACCCCCCGCCAATAAGAGTAAGCGTAAGAATAACCGAGGAAACTATAAGAACAGTACGTTTCATATTCACAGACACACAAAAATAGGGCTATTTAGCCTGCGTGACCATGATACGAAACTTAGATATTAATAGTTCGGTGTCAATATCCTATATGTTTTCAGCTTTTTCAGCAACAGCCTCTTGTAGGCTTAGTTCAGAAACATTTTTGCCTGTATTAGCAATAAACAATTTGCTGTTTTGGATTTCGATACCTTTTTTCAGCAGGTTTTCAAGTTTTACCGTTCCGATTACAAAGCCGTTTCCTTTCTCTGAAATATTTTCAAATTCAATCAGTTTTAGCTCTTGTTCATTGCTATAACGCACGTACACTTCAAGCAATACATCTTTTGTGTAACGTAATTTTTTATCCTGCGAGGCTTTGTGGTATGCATATTTATAGTCATAAGTAACCGCAGAAATATCTGATAAAACAGCAGAACCGGTTGGATGTCCACCTGCTCCCTTGCCTAAATAAAATTGCTTGTCTGAAAAAGCCGCTTCAACAATTACTCCGTTAAACTCGTTTTCAACAAAGTATAAATATTGATGGGGTGCTACAAATGTAGGCATTGTGTGAATGGTAACTTCGTCCTCATTTACTTTACGGGCAACGTTTACAAGTTTTATTTTTCTGCCGCTTTTACGCGCATAATCAATATCTTCAGTTGAAAGGTTTTGGATGCCAAGATTTAGAATTTGATCGGGATGAATGAATAAGCCGTATGCATGTGCCGAAATAATAGTGAGTTTGTATTTAGCGTCAAAACCACCAACATCCAATAAGGGATTAGATTCAGCAAAACCTAAATCCTGCGCCTGTTTCAATGCAGTATCATAATCAAGATGCTCGTTAAAAATCTTTGACAGAATGTAGTTTGATGAGCCATTAAAAATTCCGCTTACTGAGTTTAGTAATTCATTGTCATAATATTCTTCCAACGTGCGGATGATGGGTATACTGCCGCAGGAAGAAGCTTCATACAACAGAGAAACATTGTGTTTGTTCTGCAATTCAACCAATTCTGTCAGGTGGTTTGCCACCATTTTTTTGTTGGCAGTTACCACACTTTTCCCTGAAATCATTGCAGTTTTTACGATGTTGAATGCTTCATTGGCATCATCAATTAATTCCACAACCAGATTAATATCCGGGTTATTAAGAATATCGTTTTTATCGTAAGTGAAAAATTCCTGTGGAAGTTTGCGCGATTTGTTTTTGTCTTTTACGCATATTTTTACGATGTCGGCTTTTATGCCACTGCTCTTTGATAATACATCGTAAAGTCCTTGTCCCACGCAGCCAAATCCGAAGAGGCCAATTTTTAATTTTGAAATCATATTGATTGTTTAGTGATTTTATGTTTATAAAATTGATTGATAAATTGTGTTAGTTGTTTTGTTTCAAGTAAAAATCCATCGTGTCCGTAAAGCGATTCTATTTCCCTGAATATTGCACCGGGAATGTGTTCTGCTAAAAATTTCTGTTCATTAGGAGGAAAAAGAATATCAGAAGTAATTCCTATAGAAAGTGTTTCAGCTTTTATAGAAGCAAGTGCATCAACAACGCTTTTTCTTCCCCTGCCAACATTATGTGTATCCATTGATTTTGACAGAAACCAATAAACATGAGCATTGAAACGTTTTACCAATTTATCACCCTGATAGTTTTGATAAGAAGAAGCGCGGAAGTTGTCAGTCTTTTCGTTTGTTTCTTCACTCTGACTTTGACGGTATGCATCATAATTACGGTAAGAGAGCAATGCAATTGCCCGGGCTGTTTTCATTCCGTTTTGCCCTGCAACCGTGCTTTCTGTTCTAAATGTTGGGTCGGTTTCCAGTGCCATTCGCTGTGATTCACGGAAGGCAATTCCCCAGGGAGAAGCCTGAGCACTGGTTGCAATTGTAACCAGATGTTCAATACGATTAGGTTCCATTATGCACCATTCAATTGCCTGTTGTCCGCCCAACGAACCGCCAATAAGAGTATGTATGTTTTCAATTCCAAGATGGGTGGCCAGTAATTGTTTTGCCTTTACCATATCACGCACTGTTATCTTCGGAAAATTGAGGAAATAAGACTTTCCTGTTTCGGGGCTAATACTTGCAGCACCCGTAGTCCCATAAAAGGAACCAAGGATGTTGTCGCAAACAATAAAATATTCTTCAGGATTGTAAAAATCAGTTGAACCAAACAAGCCTTTCCACCAGTCGAACACATCAGAGTTGGCTGTAAGCGCATGACAAACCCAAACTACTTTGCTTTTTCCGGGAATGAAATTCCCATAGGTGTGATATGCAATTTCTAATTCAGGAAGACTTTTTCCGCTTTCGAGCGCAAATTGTTTTTTATAATGAAATTTTTGAGCGTTCATATTATTTGCTTGCATTCAGCGCCTGTTCAACATCGGAAATAATATCATTTACATGTTCCAGCCCAACAGAAATACGAACCAACCCCGGCAATATTCCAGATTCCAAACGCTCACCTTCTGTCAGTTTTGCATGGGTGGATGATGCCGGATGCGTAACAATTGAACGGGTGTCGCCCAGATTAGCAGAAATAGAAAGCATCTGCAAAGCATCCATAAATTTTCTTCCGCGTTCCACTCCGCCTTTAACTATAAATGTTACAATTCCACCGCCAGCACTCATTTGTTTTTTTGCAATTGTATGTTGTGGATGCGAAGGGAGGTAAGGATATTTCACCAATTCTATTTCTTTGTTTTTCTCCAACCATTGCGCAAGTTGAAATGCATTGTCTGAATGCTTATCCATTCGTACAGATAATGTTTCCAGACTTTTTGAAATTACCCACGCATTGAATGGTGAAAGTGAAGGACCTGTATGTCTAGCAAATAATTTTATCTGGTCAACAAATTTTTTACTTCCATTAATGGTGCCGCCCATTACCCGCCCCTGACCATCTAAATACTTAGTTGCCGAGTGAATAATAATATCAGCACCGAATTTTGCAGGCTTTTGCAGATAAGGTGTGGCGAAACAATTATCTACCACCAGGATCAGGTTGTTTTGTTTTGAAAATTTACCCAGCCATTCTAAATCTATAATGTCAATTCCGGGATTTGAAGGAGTTTCTACATAAATAAGTTTGGTTTCTTCTTTTACAGATTCCTGCCATGATTCAGGAGTATTAATGTCTACATAACTATGAGAAATATTCCATTTTGGAAGCAGTTTGGTAATTACGCTGTGTGTGGAACCAAAAATTGAACGACAAGAAAGTAAATGGTCACCTGCATTCAACAATGCTGCAAATGTGGTAAACACAGCTCCCATACCTGTTGCAGTAGTAAGTCCAGTTTCTGTTCCTTCCAGTAAATTCATTTTTTCAATAAGTTCACTATTGTTAGGATTGGTAAAGCGGCTATAAATATTTCCCTCTTTTTCATCTGCAAAAAGCGCGCGCATATCTTCCGCATCATCAAACATAAAACTGGAAGTAAGAAAGAGGGGAGTGCTGTGTTCTTTTTGCGCAGTGCGTTGTGATTGCGTACGAACGGCAAGCGTTTCAAAATGTTTTGATTTTGCCATAATTATTTTCCGTTTATGGTATATGAGTAGCTGATAGAAGCCGTCTTTTCCAATATTTTTGCAACAGAACAGTACTTTTCAATAGATAGATTGATGGCATGTTCAAGCTTTTCTTTTTCAATTTTACCGGTCAGTATAAACTTGATATGAATGTGAGTGAACAGTGAAGGAATTTTGTCTTTTTCTCTTTCAGCAGTAATAACAACATCATAATTATCTACTTCCTGGCGTTGTTTTTTAAGTATTGAGATCACATCAATGCTGCTGCATCCGCCTAATCCCATAAGCATCATTTGCATTGGGCGCACACCTAAATCATCACCGCCATCCTGCGGACCGGCATCAATTGATACCGTTCTTCCATTAGTTCCGGTAGCTTCAAGGTTATAGTTTTGGTTGATACGTTTTAGTTTTATTTCCATTTCATTTATTTTCATGTAATCCACATTCTTTTTTTGAATCTTCCCACCACCAGCGTCCTGCGCGTATATCTTCGCCAGGCTGAATAGCACGTGTGCAGGGAGCACAGCCAATGCTTACAAAACCTTTGTCGTGCATCGGATTGTATGGAACATTGTTTTGCTTTAAATATTCAATAACCTCTTCCAAACTCCATTCTGTAAGCGGGTTATATTTGATAAGTTGATATGTTTCGTCCCATTGAAATAAGGGGAGATTTTCGCGTCCCGCACTTTGACCACTGCGCAAGCCTGTAATCCAGATTTCTTTTCCTTTCAATGCCCTTTGAAGGGGTTCCACTTTCCTTATAAAGCAGCATTCTTTCCTGTTTTCCACTGATTCGTAAAAGCTAAAAGGGCCTTTCTTTGTAAGCAAATCTTCTATTCTTGTTTTATCAGGGAAATAGTTTTGGATTTCTTTTTTGTAGCGCTTAATAGTTTTATCAAAAGTCTCGTAAGTTTCGTTGAAAAGTCTTCCTGTGTCTAGAGTGAAAACTTTTGTATTGATATTGTTTCTGAAAATTATGTCGGTCAGTACCTGGTCCTCCTGACCAAAACTCGTAGAAAAAGCAATGTTTTGATAGTTAAGTGTAAGCGCAGCAAGAACCTCAGAAATTGGTTTTCCTTTAAACTGTTCTGATAATTTTTGTGCGGTAACTAATGACATTTTTGTTGCTGTTAATTTTCCCTGTAGGGACTATTATTGGTTGTGTTTCCCTTTAGGGAGAGATGTTGAAGGCTATCTGAAATGCCTCAACAACAACAGCAAAAGCAGCACATCATCCCTGCGGATTTGATAAAAGAATGATGTTGTTTAATGTGTGTCATGCTGCTAAAAGAGGTCGCAAATATAAAATCAAATTATTTATCCTCCAAATATATTATCTATCAATTTAATAGGGTATCATTTATGTCGCTCTTCCAGTTTCTTTATAATGTCAGCAAGAGTTATGTCTTTTGCGGTAAGTAAGACAATATAATGATAAAGCAAGTCCGCTGCTTCAGCAATAAATAAATCCTTGTTATTGTCCTTAGCTTCAATCACTAATTCCACTGCTTCTTCGCCTACTTTCTGTGCAACTTTATTAATTCCTGATGCTAATAATGAGGATGTATATGATTTAGCAGAAGGATTTACTTTTCTGTCTTGTATTGTTTTTTCAAGGTGTTCAAGAAATAGAGTATTAGAGAAATTACTTTCATTGAAACATGTGTCGCTTCCCTTATGGCAAACAGTACCAGCCGGGTTTGCCTGTATCAAGAGTGTGTCGTTGTCGCAGTCTTCTTTGATACTTACAACTTCCAGAAAATTTCCGGATGTTTCGCCTTTTGTCCAGAGTCTTTGCTTGCTTCGGCTGTAGAATGTTACTCTTTTTTCTTTTTCAGTTTTCACTAAAGCTTCTTTGTTCATGTAGCCAAGCATAAGCACCTTTGCGGTTTTTGCATCCTGAACTATTGCGGGAATAAGTCCGTCTGACTTTTCAAAATCTATTTTCATAGTCTTACAGGTATTTGGTTTTGAGCTAAATATTTTTTAAGATTTTTTATTTCTATTTCTTTGAAATGAAATACACTGGCAGCGAGAGCAGCATCTGCTTTTCCAATTGAGAAAGCTTCAAGGAAATGTTCGGGTTTTCCTGCTCCGCCTGAGGCAATCAGAGGAATGGAAATCATTTCAGAAATGCGCGAAAGTTCTTCACAAGCAAACCCATTTTTTGTTCCGTCATGGTTCATAGACGTAAACAGAATTTCTCCAGCACCTAATTTTTCTAATTGTTTTACCCAATCTTCAAGGTGTAATTCTGTTTCTATTCTTCCTCCATTCAGGTAAACTTTCCATATTCCGTTTGTTTTTTTTGCATCAACAGCCACAACTACGCACTGACTTCCAAAGCGTGCTGCAATTTCTGAAACCAGCTCGGGGTGTCTTACTGCTGCGGAGTTAATAGAGATTTTATCAGCGCCTGCATTTAGCAATGCTGATACATCTGCAACTGAAGAAATCCCTCCCCCAACTGTAAATGGGATATTAAGATTAAGCGAAATGCGATTAACTAATTCAATCAAAGTCTTTCTATTCTCGTGTGTGGCAGTGATGTCTAAAAAAACTAGTTCATCCGCGCCTTCATCTGCATAGCGTTTGCCAAGTTCAACAGGGTCACCTGCATCGCGAAGGTCAACGAAATTTATACCCTTTACGGTTCTTCCATCTTTTATATCCAGGCAGGAGATTATACGTTTGGTAAGCATTTACTCAGGATTTTATCTCATTTAATTTTATCCTGCCTTCATAAATAGCCTTTCCCACAATTGCTCCGTAAAGTCCAGCATTTTTTAATTCAGTTAGATCCTCAACACATGAAACGCCTCCACTGGCAATTAATTTCAGCGTTGGAAATTTTGCAATTATTTCTTTGTAAAGTTCGGTTGCTGTTCCTTGAAGTAATCCGTCTTTTGAAATATCTGTACAGATAACATATTGTATTCCTTTGCTAATATAACTTTCAAGAAAATCCAATAACCCTTCCTGCGATTCTTCTTTCCAGCCATTCACTGCAATGTTTCCATTCTTTACATCAGCACCAAGAATTATTTTTTCTGCCCCGTAGGTTTTTATCCATTCTAGAAATAACTGTTTGTTATTTACTGCAACGCTTCCGCCAGTCACTTGATTCGCCCCGCATTCAAATGCAATGCGAATGTCTTCGTTTGATTTTATTCCACCTCCAAAATCAATTTTAAGGTTGGTGTTTTTTGAAATGTTTTCCAGAACTTTGTGGTTAATTATATGCTGAGATTTTGCTCCGTCAAGGTCAACTAAATGAAGGTGTGTAATCCCTGCTGCTTCAAATTCTTTTGCAACTTCCAACGGATTTTCGTTGTAGATTTTTTTTTGTGCATAATCTCCTTGCGTAAGTCTTACGCACTTTCCGTCAATAATATCTATGGCTGGAATAATAATCATTAAAGTGCAAGAAAATTTTTCAGAATTTGTTCGCCAACGCTGCTGCTTTTTTCAGGATGAAATTGAACTGCATAAAAATTATTTTTCTGCAAAGCAGCGCTGAACTTGTTAATGTAATCAGTTTCAGCAATCGTATTTTTTTCTGTTTCGGCAAAATAGCTATGGACATAATAGACATAGTTGTTTTCGCTGCAGCCCTTAAATAATGGACTTTTTAAGTTGTAAATAGTATTCCAGCCGATGTGTGGAATTTTCATTCCACCTGAAAATTTCTTTACATTCAAAGGAAATATATTCAGGCAATCCGTATTGCTTTCCTCAGAATGCCGACACATTAATTGTAAGCCCAGACAAATTCCTAAAACAGGTTGTGATAATTCAGGAATTACTTGGTGTAGATTTTTTGATTTTAAAAAACTCATGGCTGTTCCTGCTTCGCCAACACCGGGAAAAATCACTTTGTCAGCTTTTTGCAATTGTTCTTCATCATTGGTCAATACAGGCTCAATACCCAGCCTGTTCAATGCAAATCGCACCGACTGAATATTTCCTGCGTTGTAGTCAATAATGGCTATCATAAAATCCCTTTTGTTGTAGGAAGTTCATTGTTTGACGCATCTCGTTTTACCGCCATTTTAATTGCTTTTGCAAAGGCCTTAAATATTGACTCAATTTTATGGTGTTCATTAGTTCCTTCTGCTTTTATATTCAAGTTGCATTTTGCAGAATCTGAGAATGATTTAAAGAAATGGAAAAACATTTCGGTAGGCATTTCACCAATTTTTTCACGTTTAAACTCGGCCTGCCATTCAATCCAGTTGCGCCCGCCAAAATCAATAGCTACCTGAGCAAGACAATCATCCATCGGCAGACAGAAACCATAACGCTCCATTCCTTTTTTATTTCCTAATGCTTTCAAGAATGCTTCTCCCAGCGTGATTGCTGTGTCTTCAATAGTGTGGTGTTCATCAATATGCAAATCTCCTTTTGCGGAAATTTCTAAGTCAATATTTCCATGTCGAGCAAGTTGTTCTAACATATGGTCAAAGAAAGCTAATCCGCTTGAAATTTTTGATTTTCCTGAACCATCAAGATTAACAGAAATACTGATCTCTGTTTCTTTTGTTTTTCGTTCAACATTTGCCTTGCGTGGCGGCAATTTCAGGAAGGAATAAATTTCATTCCAATTGGTTGTTGAAAATCCAAGTACACCAAAATCATTTCCTTTTATTTTTTTAAATTCTCCGATAAAAATTGCTTTTGCTCCCAGATTTTTTGCCAGTTCAATATCAGTAGCTCGGTCGCCAATTACATAGGAATTTTGTAAATCATATTCTGCTGAAAAATATTTTGTGAGTAATCCTGTTCTTGGTTTGCGCGTTGGTGCATTGTCTTTTGCAAATGATTTATCAATCAGAATTTCATTGAAAACAATTCCTTCTCCTTCTAATGTTTTCAGCATTTTGTTTTGTGCAGGCCAAAACGTTTCTTCCGGAAAAGATGTTGTGCCAAGCCCATCTTGATTAGTAACCATAACTAATTCATAATCCAGTTCGGTTGCAATTTTTGATAAAGATGTAATTGCGCCAGGAACAAATTCTAATTTTACAAGACTATCAATCTGTTCATCCAAAGGTTCAGTTATAATGGTTCCATCACGGTCAATAAAAAGAACTTTTTTCATTTTATTTGTACATTTTCAAAGCGTTTAACAACATTTCATTTTCTTCTTTTGTTCCTACAGTTATACGAATACAACCTTCGCATAATTCAACTTTAGATCGGTCTCGTACAACAATCTGTTCATTAACCAAATAGTTATATAACGATTTAGCATCGGCAACCTTTATCAGAATGAAATTAGCATCTGATGGATAAATAAATTTTACAAGCTGCATAGCTGATAATGCAGAAATCAGTTTAGCTCTTTCAGTAAGAATTTTAGAAATGTAATTGATAATATTATTATGATTTTCCAGTACTTTAATGGCTAATTCTTGAGTAGCACCATTAATATTGTAGGGTGGTTTTATTCTAGAAAGAATGCTGATAATTTTCTCGTCCGCAAATGCCATTCCCAATCTTAGTGAAGCTAAGCCCCATGCTTTAGAAAAGGTTTGTAAAACAACAAGATTAGGGTAGTTATTCAATTTTTGAACAAAACTCTCTTGAGCCGAGAAGTCAATATATGCCTCGTCAACAATTACAATTCCATTGAAATTTTCAAGTACCTGTTTGATAAGTTCAGGTTGAAAAGAATTTGAAGTGGGATTGTTTGGCGAGCAGAAAAAAATTAGTCTGGTATTGTTATCTATTGCTTTTAATATTCCAACTGTATCGGGCTGAAAATTGTTTTGTAGAAGCACTTTTCTGACTTCAACATCATTAATGTTTGCAGCAACTTCATACATGCCGTAAGTAGGAGGAAGAATAATTACATTGCTTTTTCCCGGTGAGCAAAAAGCTCGGAAAATAAGGTCAATGGCTTCATCACTACCATTGCCTAAAAAAATAGTTGAAGGCTTAGTATCTTTTAAATCTGCAATTTTTTCTTTCAGTTTTTTCTGATGCGGATCTGGATATCTGTTGTATCCGGTGTCAAATGGATTTTCATTTGCATCAAGGAATATACCTTTGCTGCCGCTGAATTCATCGCGTGCAGAAGAGTAGGGGACAAGTTTTTTTACGTTGTCTCGTGTGATAGCATCAAGATTAAAATCCTGCTTCATTTTCGTTATTCATTCTTATTTTTATCGCATTAGAATGAGCTTGCAATTGCTCAGCTTCAGCCATAGTTATAATTGTTTTGCCCAATTCATTAATTCCTTTCTCTGATATCTTCTGAAAAGTAATCTTTCTCACAAAACTGTCTAATGAAACTCCGCTGTATGATTTTGCATAACCTCCGGTTGGTAGTGTGTGGTTAGTTCCAGAAGCATAGTCGCCAGCAGCTTCTGGTGTGTAGTTTCCAATGAAAACTGAACCGGCATTAGTTATCTGAGCAGCAATAGCATCAGCATCTTTTATAGCAAGTATCAAATGCTCGGGAGCGTAGTCATTAATGAAACTAATTGCTTCAGTAATTTTGGCTTTGTCAAAAATTAGTGTAGAACTGTTTGCTAATGCTTTTTCAGCTATTTCTTTCCTAGGCAAAATGTCAATTTGATTTTTCAATTCAGAGAAAACTTCATACACTGTTTTTTGTGAAGTTGTTACAAGAATTACCTGACTGTCTGAGCCATGTTCGGCTTGCGAAAGCAAATCGGCAGCTACAAAAGCCGGAACGCAGGTTTCATCAGCAAATACAAGTACTTCAGATGGGCCTGCTGGCATATCTATTGCAATCCCTTTTGAATTTATAAGCTGCTTAGCTGCGGTTACATATTGGTTTCCCGGACCAAATATTTTGTAAACAGCTGCTATGCTTTCGGTGCCGAAAGCCATAGCAGCAATAGCCTGCGCACCACCAACTTTGAATACTTTAGTTACTCCGGAAATTTTTGCTGCATATAAAATAGCAGAGTGGATTTTTCCATCTTTTCCGGGCGGTGAACATAAAATAATCTCTTTACATCCTGCAATATTAGCAGGTACAGCAAGCATAAGAACCGTTGAAAATAATGGAGCAGAACCTCCTGGGATATACAGACCAACTTTTTCTATACCCACTGATTTACGCCAACAATAAACTCCAGAGGAAGTTTCAATTATTTTTTCATTTTCCTTTTGTGAAGTATGAAATGTTGTGATGTTCTTTTTTGCATTATTTATTGCCTGCTTTAGTTCTTCAGAAATTTGCTGTTCAGCTTCAATAAATTCATTTTCTGTTACGAGAAATTCTTCTATTTCAGATTTGTCAAACCTGAGAGTGTATTCACGTAATGCCTTATCACCATTAACTTTAACATTATCTATGATTTCAGTAATACTTGCGTACAGCGATGTTGAATCGAAATACGGCCGTTGGATCAAATCAAGCTGTTTCTGTATGTCAGGGTTAAGGTAGGTCTTCATTTCAGATGATCATTTTTTCAATCGGAACAACAAGTATTCCTTGTGCTCCTTGAGCTTTCAGGTTTTCAATGATGTCCCAGAAATCATTTTCATTAACTACCGAATGCACAGAACTCCACCCTTCTTCAGCAAGAGGAAGAACTGTGGGACTTTTCATTCCCGGTAATATTTTTATGATTTCATCTAGTTTATTATTGGGCGCGTTTAGAAGAATGTATTTGTTGTTTTTTGCTTTTTTTACCGCATCCAGGCGAAAAATTAGTCTATTAATGATTTCCTGTTTTTCAGCCGACAAATTATTGCCAGAAATAAGAACAGCTTCAGATTTAAATATAACCTGCGCTTCTCTTAATCCATTCATAAAAAGGGTGCTTCCTGAGCTTACTAAATCGCAGATTGCATCAGCAAGCCCAATTCCAGGAGCTATTTCAACAGATCCGCTTATTTCGTGAATTTCTGCGGTGATATTGTTTTCTTTTAAATAATTTCCAAGAATATGCGGATAGGATGTAGCTATTTTTAATCCGTTAAGATCAGCACCTGAACTATATTCTTTTGCCTTAGGAACTGCTATACTTAATCGACATTTGCCAAACCCAAGAGTATTAATAATATGTACATTTTTATTCTTTTCAACCAATACATTCTGTCCGATAATTCCAATATCAGCAACACCATCTTCTACGTATTGCGGAATATCGTCATCACGAAGGAATAATACTTCCAATGGAAAATTAAAAGCCTCTGATTTGAGCTTATTTATACCGTTGTTGAACTCTATTCCGGCTTCACGCAATATGCGGATACTATCCTCGTGTAACCTGCCTGATTTCTGAATTGCGATTCTTAGTTTTTGCATTTAATTCTGTTTTAAAATAAAAGAGGGCTAACCATTATGGGAAGCCCTCTTTGTATAATTTACAATAGCTATCCACTCACACCGTGTGTGTATGATGGCTATGATGATTTGTGTTAGTTTTTTTCATTTATTTAGATTGCAAATATAAAAGGTTTTCCGAAAACAAACTTTAATTAAGATTTGGCTGAGGTGTATAGCGCAAATATGGCTTTACCAATTTATAACCTTTCGGGAATTTTGCAGGAATGTCTGCAGTAGCAATAGCAGGAGCCACAACACAATCTTCGCCATGCTTCCAGTTTACCGGAGTTGCTACACTATAGTTTGCTGTAAGCTGCAATGAATCAAAAACACGTAGAATTTCATCAAAATTTCTTCCGGTTGAAGCCGGGTAGGTAATGATGAGTTTTACCTTTTTATCCGGACCAACAATAAATACTGAACGCACAGTGAAGTTGTTATTGGCATTTGGATGAATCATATCATATAGGGTTGACACTTTTTTATCAGCATCTGCTATAATTGGAAAGTTTACAATCGTATTTTGCGTTTCATTAATATCGCTTACCCAGCCAGCATGAGAATCCAAAGGATCAACGCTTAGTACAATTACTTTGGTATTTCGTTTGTCAAATTCAGGTTTCAGTTTTGCTACTGCACCAAGTTCGGTTGTGCAAACAGGAGTGTAATCAGCAGGATGAGAAAAAAGAATTCCCCATCCATTGCCAATGTAATTGTAGAAATTGATTTCACCTTCAGTAGTTTGTGCTGTAAAGTCGGGATCATCATCCCCAAGTCTAAGTGCCATGTTGTTTTTTTTTAATTAAAGGAGTTAATAGTTTTTATTGTTTTATAGGCCGCAAATGTAACAAACAAATAATAATCTACAATATTGGTAGATTATTATTATGTAATTTATTTCAATTGTTTTTTGCTTCTGATAATGAAACTAAAAAAAACGGTATTCGGAACTGTTTTTATTTAAAGTTCTTATTATTCATGCAATACAAGCATTGGTATGTGCGTGTGAAAAGCCATTTGCTTTGTTATGCTTCTATGGAATATGCTTTTGAAAAAACCTGTTTTGCGTTCTATCATTACTAATAGGTCTGGGTTGTTAGTATGCAGATACTCATCAATGCCGGCAGCCTTATCTTCATTTTCAATAAAACTATATGCATGCTTAATACCATTAAAGAGATGATCAATTTTTAATCCTTCATATCCTTGATTTACATCTGTTATTTTACCTTTGTCAAGTACATTTAGGATAGTGATTTCTGCATCAGTTGTTTTTGCAAGTGAAGCCACAGTTGCTAAACTATCTTGTTTTTCAATATGCTTGTAATCAGCTGCAAAAACAATATTCTGTAATTTTTTGAATTCAATTTTAGCAGGCACCATAAGCAACGGACAATTTATGCTTTTAGCAGCAGCAGCCGAATTGCTTCCCAATAGTGCTTCTCTTAAACCTGAAGCTCCTTGAGTTCCCATTACTACATAATCTGCTTTCTTTTCTCGGGCAACCGCGTTTAGTATATCTACCAAATTTCCGAACTGAGATACTGTTTCAAATGTATTATTCTCAGCAATTTTCATTGACTTAACCGCCTTTAGCTCATTTTCCAATCCTTCCTTTGATGATTTCATCAGAATATCTTCAACTGAAATTAATACTTCGGGAGGGGTGTAAGGCGCCTGCCATGTATTAAGCAGAATAAAATGATTGTCCGAGCCAAAGAATTGAAGTGCATATTTTAATGCATTTCGCGCATTGGAAGAGAAATCAGTTGGCAGTAAAATGTTTTTCATATTTCAGTCCGGTTATATGTAGGTGCAAATATGTGTCTGAATAGTATGATGTTAAATGAGGTTTGTCAGTGTAACATATGATTAATGTCATGTTTTTTAATGACCGCAATCACACTTTTAAATTTTAAATAGAGTCAATTTTGCTCAAACAAAATTTACATTAAAATGAAAAATAACGAATATACTCAGGTTGCATCAGTTTTGCGTGCCGCAGGTCATACTGTTCGGGTTCATATCCTTGAACTGCTTAACAAAGAAGGCGAAGTTTCTGTAAATGATATTTGCGAAAAACTTAAAATTGAGCAATCTCTCACATCGCACCACCTCAGTCTTCTTGCTAAAGCTGGATATATTAAGGGCTTACGCAGAGGTAAGTTTATTTTCTACTCCATTGCATCACGCGAACTTTTTGGTTTACTACAGGTTGCAAAAAAACAATTAGGTATTTAGATTAACCTTTCCCTGAGGAAATGATATTTTTGCCAGAATAGAATTCTGGAATTACGACAATTAATTATTTAAAACCTAATAGCTATCTATCAGATATTGTTTGAGTCGGCTGGAGAAGGACTGCTTGTTGCAAACAACGAGGGAACAATTCTCATGGCTAATCCGCGGGTTTGCGAAATGTTCGGTTATTCAAAAAGTGAATTGGTAGGTAAAGAAATTGACATGTTGGTGCCCGATCAGTTGAAGGACAAACACGTTAAACACCGAGAAGGCTATAATCATCTTCCTAAAAAGCGCTCAATGGGTGCAGGATTAGATTTGCAGGGAAAGAAAAAGGATGGCAGTTCCTTTCCCGTTGAAATTAGTCTAAATTATTTTGAAAATGAAGGCGAAATTCTTGTAATGGCTTTGCTTACTGATATTTCAGAAAGGAAAAAGGCAGATCAGAATTTTTCAAAAACATTAAAAGAGTTTGCCGATTATAAAGTTGCTTTGGATGAAGCAGCTATTGTAGCAATAACAGACCAAAAAGGGATTATTATGCATGCCAATGATAATTTCTGTAAAATTTCGAAATATAGTCGCGAAGAATTGATAGGTCAAGACCATCGTATTGTCAACTCCGGCCATCATTCAAAGGAGTTTATAAGGAACCTGTGGGTTACCATTGCCAATGGTAAAGTTTGGAAAGGCGAGTTGAAGAACAAAGCAAAAGACGGTAGTACCTATTGGGTTGACACCACCATTATCCCTTTTCTTAATGAGGAAGGTAAACCATATCAGTATGTAGCAATAAGGGCAGATATTACTGAACGTAAAGTAATGGATGAAAGAATACTTCAGTTGAATAATGAGCTGGAGCAAAGAGTGGAAGAACGCACAGAAGCCTTACGTGAGAGTGAGAAGCTTTACAGTACTATTGCTCGTAATTATCCCAACGGCACAATCAGCGTTTTTGATGAAGAACTTCGATATATTTTTGTGGAAGGGAAGGAACTTTATAAAATTGGCGTTACCAGCAAAGATCTTATAGGTACAAACTATCTCGACAGGCTTCCAAAAGATATTGGAGCAAATATTAAAACACATTTGCTCAACGTTTTTAAGGGGATGAGCACTTCTTTTGAATTTGAGTATCGAAATAATCATTATATACTTAATGCAGTTCCTATGCCAGACAGCAAAGGAAATATTCGTCAGATTTTGGTTGTGGAACAAAATGTAACCAAACAGAAAAAGGCCGAGAACGAAATTCGCAAATCGCTTGAGAAGGAAAAAGAACTGAATGAATTGAAATCGCGATTTGTGTCAATGGCCTCTCATGAATTTAGAACACCATTGAGTACAATTTTGTCTTCAGTTTCATTAGTTCAAAAATATGATGGTCCTGAAAATGAAGAAAAGCGCGACAAGCACATTTCACGAATCAAATCTGCTGTTAATAACCTGACAGGAATACTGAATGATTTTCTTTCACTTGATAAACTGGAAACTGGTAAAGTTGAAAATAATCCTGTTGAATTTGATGTTGTTAAATTTTCGGAGGAAATGACCGAAGAAATGCAAGCTGTTGCAAAAAAAGGTCAAAACGTTACTTATAAACATATCGGCAAAAACACCAAGGCAGTTGCAGATAAACATATTCTCAAAAACATATTACATAATCTGCTCTCAAATGCCAGCAAGTATTCGGATGAAGGAACAGAAATAAGTTTTAATACCATAAGTGAAAAAACAAATCTGAAAATTGAGGTCATTGACAGAGGAATTGGAATCCCTGAAGAAGAAAAGCAGCATATGTTTGAGCGCTTTTTCAGAGCAAAGAATGCTGTGAACATTGGTGGGACCGGCTTGGGGTTGAATATTGTAAAAAAATATACAGAACTACTTGATGGTGAAATAAGATTTGAAAGCAAAGCTGGAGAAGGCACAACCTTTACCCTTTTGATTCCACTTAAGCCCAAACAAAATAATTAAAATTCGAAGCAATGAAAAAAACAATTCTGCTCATAGAAGATAATGTTGAAGTTCGCGAAAATACTGCTGAAATTCTTGAACTTTCCAACTATAAGGTGCTCACTGCAGAAAATGGAAAAATAGGTGTTGAGATTGCTAAAAAATCAAAACCTGATTTAATTATCTGCGATATTATGATGCCGGAAATGGATGGCTACGGAGTGTTATTCATGCTTGGCAAAGACCCTGAAACATCTGGTATCCCCTTTATCTTTCTAACAGCTAAAGCAGAGAAAAGTGATATCCGGAGGGGAATGGAATTAGGTGCAGATGATTATTTAACTAAACCTTTTGAAGAAATGGCCTTACTCAATGCCATTGATATACGTTTGAAAAAGAACGAAATATTTAAAAAAGCATTCAAAAAAAATGAGGATGGTTTAACTGAATTTTTAAATGATGCGAGAGGAATTGAAGAACTTCAGAAACTTTCTGAATCTCGTAAAAACAGAACTTTTAAAAAGAAAGATATAATTTTTCATGAAGGTGATTTTCCTTACAATCTCTATTTTATTGTTAAGGGTAAAGTAAAAAGTTTTAAAATGAACCGTGACGGAAAGGAATATATTACCGGCATTTCAAAAGAGGGTGATTTTATCGGTTACATGGATATTCTTGAAAATACTGATTTTACTGAATCGGCTGAAGCTATGGAAGATTCAGAAATACAAACAATCGTTCGTCAGGATTTTCTTGCGTTGATTTACAGCAATCGCGATGTAGCTGCTAAGTTTATAAAAATGCTTTCGGGTGATTTGAAGGAACGCGAAGAGCGCATGCTGAATCTTGCTTATAACTCAGTGCGCAAAAGAACTGCCGATGCTTTACTAATGCTTCAAAAGCGTTACAACGCAGAGGAAACAGGCAAGGCATTACCCGTTTCGCGCGAAGATCTGGCTGGAATTGTAGGTACTTCTACTGAATCGGTTATTCGTACTTTGAGTGATTTTAAAGAAGAAAAAATCATCAATATTGAAGGGCGAAATATTACCTTGTTAAGTATCGATAAGTTGAAAAAAATCTGGTAAAACTGATAAAAATCAGTTTATATCCTGATAACAATCATCGGATAAAAATCAGGCCTCTTGCATTTTTGTTCTGTTAAAAACTTAAAACACTTTTCACATGAACAAAAATAAAATCATAGCTACAGTAATAGCTGTAGTTACCTATCTGGTTTTTATGCCTGTTGCATATTTTGATATTGATTTATCGCACCCTGTAAAAGGTGTGTTTTGTTTTCTATTTACAATTTTAGGTTTCTTGGGAACTATGTTTTTCTGGGGCAAGAAACCCAGTTAAATTCTTAAATGACTGAATATACCAAAGCAGGACAGATTCTTAAATGCACACATTGCGGTGAGAACTGTGTAGAGGAAACTATTCTGGCAAATGGAAAAAGCTTTTGCTGTGAAGGCTGTAAATTGGTTTACGAAATTCTTGACGAGAATAATCTTTGCACTTATTACAGCCTAAACAATCGTCCAGGTATTTCTCAAAAAGATCAGCCTAAGAATAAATATGGTTATTTGGGCGATACAGTTTTGCGCGAAAAACTGATAAGTTTTTCTGATGGAATAAAAACTACCGTAAACTTTCGTGTGCCACAGGTACATTGCAGTTCATGCATTTGGCTTTTGGAAAATATGTCTAAACTTAACAAGGGTATTATTTCTTCCAGAGTTAATTTTTTGAAAAAAGAAGTAACAATACTATTCGTTGAAACAGAAATTCAGTTATCCGGAGTTGCAGAACTGCTTGCTAACATTGGCTATCCACCCGAGATAAATCTTGCTGATGAACAGGCTGCAAAAACTAAAACAGACTATTCGCGCTGGTATAAAATAGGCGTTGCAGGTTTTTGTTTCGGCAATATTATGCTGCTCAGCTTCCCTGAATACTTAACAGGGAAATCGGTTCTTGAACCATCATTTAAGTTACTTTTTGGCTACCTTAATATTGCATTATCACTTCCTGTTTTCTTTTATAGTGCTGCAGAGTTTTTTCGATCAGCATGGTTCAGCATCAAGCAGAAGTTTATCAATATAGATGTTCCTATTGCGCTGGGGATTGCTGTTATGTTTGTCCGGAGCATAGTAGAAATTATTTTACAGACAGGGTCAGGTTATATGGACTCGATGGCTGCTTTGGTTTTCCTGATGTTGGTTGGACGATGGTTTCAAAACCAGACGTATCACACCCTGTCGTTTGAACGCGATTACAAATCGTATTTCCCTGTGGCAGTTACTTTACTTAAAGATAATGTTGAACAAAGTATTCCGCTTTCTAAGTTGAAAGTAAACAACCTTATTTTGGTTCGTAATAATGAAATTATTCCTGCTGATTCAGTTCTGCTTTCGAATGAAGCAAATATTGATTACAGTTTTGTAACAGGCGAATCGCAGCCTGTAAAAATCACAAAAGGTTCAACAGTTTTTGCAGGTGGCAAACAGTGTGGCACCGCGATTAAGCTTCAAGTGATAAAAAATGTTTCTCAGAGTTATCTTACTGAACTGTGGAATAACGAAATATTTTCGGCAAAAGATAAAGGAAAGAGCGAGCCTCTGATTAATATTATAAGCAAATATTTTACTGTGGGCATTATTTTGATTGCTGTTGGTTCGGCTTTATGGTGGCTGCCATCAGATTTCCATAAAGCACTTGATGCTTTTACAGCGGTGTTGATTATTGCCTGCCCCTGTGCGTTGGCATTGTCATCTCCTTTTACATTAGGCCATATTGTTCGTGTCTTTGGCAAGAATGGTTTTTACCTAAAAAATGCTGCTGTGGTCGAGAGCATGGCCAAAGCCACAGACATAGTTTTTGATAAAACAGGAACCATTACAGTTGCTGGTGGTTCGCAGGTAGTTTATGAAGGAGAGGTGTTGACAATAGAAGAGCTTACAGCCTTGAAATCTTTATTCAACCAGAGTTCACATCCTCTAAGTGCAGCCATCGCACAAAGTATTTCAACAGATGTACAGTCAGTTGTCAGCAGTTTTTCAGAACTGCCCGGAAAAGGAATTAAGGGTAGGTCAGGAGAGATGGAACTAAAGGCTGGAGCTGCTGCTTTTACAGGTGCATTTGATAACGGCAATATTAAATCTTCACGTGTTTATATAAATATCAATGGTAAATACAAAGGTGTTTTCAGTCTTAATATTCAGTATCGTGAGGGACTAAATGAAATGCTGCATTCACTCTCTTCAGATTATAATTTGGCTCTTGTTTCTGGCGATAATGCTTCTGAAGAGAAAACTCTGCGTAGTGTTTTTCCACTTGGGTCTGTTCTGCGCTTTAATTATTCACCACAGGATAAGCTTGATTTTATAAAACTGCTTCAAAGTGATAGAAGTAAAGTGTTAATGGTGGGTGATGGACTGAATGATGCCGGAGCTCTTAAACAAAGTGATACAGGAATTTCGGTTTCTAATAATCTGAATAATTTTTCCCCTGCATGCGATGCCATTCTGGAAGGCAGCAATTTTCAAAAACTTCCATTACTGATTGCATTTGCTAAGAAATCATCTATCATTATTGGTATTTCGCTAGTTATTTCACTTTTATATAATGCTGTTGGTCTTAGTTTTGCAGTGCAGGGTCTACTTTCACCTGTTTTTGCGGCCGTTTTGATGCCTCTGAGTTCTATTACGGTTGTTGCTTTTGTTACGGTTAGCGTAAAGCTATTGGCAGTGAAAATGAAACTTTAAACTATTTATGATAATAAGGATAGATATTTCCTTCAGGAGGTTCGCACCCACCGCTTACTTCTTTTCTGTGTTTGATTAATTCCTGCATCCAGAATTTGTTAGCGTCTTTTGCCCGCATTTGTAATTCTGCAATGTCTTTATCTTTTTCAGCGGCTTCATTCATGCAGGGTGAATAGAGGTCTATTCTTCCTGAAGAATTGCCCAGCCCCGGAACTTTAGTTGATAAGCGGTTTACTTCCTTCATTCCCCAATATTCCTGTTCATCCCAAAGGCTATCAGAACCGGAGGTCATTGGTAACAGACTTTCATAATCGCTCCATGCTTCAATAAAGGTCATTTCTCCTTGGTCGTTAAATGTAAACTCCTCGTAAATTGGACAAAGTGTTCCGCCATAATTAAAAACCACATGGCAGCGACAGAAGGGTTGTGATTCAAATCCTCGACAATCCAATAGTTCGTATTTAGTTGGGTTTAGCTTGAGCATAACATCGGTAGTGATAAGTCCCGTCTTACGGAAACCTGTTAGTAAAAGCCAGGGAGGCCATTCCCAGCGAATAACAAGATCGGAATAGTTAGGCTGCACCTTAATGGAAATATCAGACTGCATTGTTTGAAAGTATTTCACGCCTTGTTCTGCATAATATTCCGCTGGAATTTTTGGTCTGAGGTTTGTTGACAGTGCTCCCTCATTAATGCAATTTATTTTTCCTGCAGAACTTTGAACAACTTGTTTAGATGTGGAGCAGGCTATGCAGCAGAACAAAATTAGGAATAATAATGCAGCGTTTATTTTCATACACTGCAAAAGTATTTCTTTTAGCAAAGGAGTTTTGAATTGATGATTATATCGCTTTATTACAAATTTCCGACTTCGTTACACCACTTTCCTGACATATATCATATTTTCCTCTGACCCCAATCATTATAAGAGACTATTCTGGTCTGCATTTTTGTTGCCGAAAAAAAAATAATGAGCGCCATCTTCCTCCTAATCGGAATTAGTTTAGTTGTAGCAGTAGGTTTTTTAATTGCCTTTTTATGGGCTGTAAAAACCAATCAATACGAAGATGATTATACGCCCTCTGTCCGTATGCTTTTTAATGATACCCCTTCAGATAATAAAGAACAAACAAAACCCGAATAAATTATGGAAACCGAAAAATTCTCTTACGACAATAAGATTGTAAAAATGTTTGCCTATGCAACCCTGTTATGGGGTATTGTGGGTATGACCGTTGGACTACTGATTGCTCTGCAATTGGTTTTTCCTGTGCTTAACTTCAATTTTGCTTACACCACCTTTGGGCGTATTCGTCCCTTGCATACCAATGCGGTAATTTTTGCTTTTGTCGGTAATGGAATTTTTATGGGAGTGTATTATTCGTTACAGCGTTTATTGAAAGCACGCATGTGGAACGATACTTTAAGCCGCATTAATTTCTGGGGTTGGCAATCAATTATTGTTGCAGCAGCTCTTACTTTAGTTCTGGGCTTTACCTCCGGAAAAGAATATGCAGAACTTGAGTGGCCTATAGATATTGCCATTGCACTGATCTGGGTAGTGTTTGGTCTTAATATGTTTATGACCATCCTTAAACGCAGAGAGCGCCACTTGTATGTTGCTATCTGGTTTTATATCGCAACGTTTGTAACCGTTGCTGTGTTGCACATTGTTAACTCTTTTGAAATTCCGGTTAGCCTTTTTAAAAGTTATTCGTTTTATGCAGGTGTGCAGGATGCTTTGGTTCAATGGTGGTATGGTCACAATGCTGTAGCATTTTTCTTAACGACCCCTTATTTGGGTTTGATGTATTACTTCATCCCTAAAATTGCAAATCGTCCGGTTTACTCGTACCGACTTTCCATCGTTCACTTCTGGGCGCTTATTTTCCTTTATATCTGGGCAGGCCCTCACCACTTGCTTTACACTGCTTTGCCTGATTGGGCACAATCATTAGGTACAGTGTTTTCTATTATGCTTATCGCACCATCATGGGGTGGTATGATTAACGGATTGCTTACCCTTCGCGGTGCCTGGGACCGTGTGCGAGAAAATCCTGTATTGAAATTTATGGTGGTAGCAATTACCTGCTATGGTATGTCAACTTTTGAAGGTCCTATGCTTTCATTAAAATCTGTGAATGCTATCAGCCACTTTACTGATTGGACAATTGCTCACGTTCATATTGGTGCTTTGGGTTGGAATGGCTTACTCACATTCGGTATTCTATACTACCTGATCCCAAAAATGTTTAATACTAAACTGTATTCAGAAAAATTAGCCAACACACACTTCTGGCTCGCAACATTGGGAATTATTTTCTATGCACTTCCAATGTATTGGGCAGGTTTAACACAGTTTGGAATGTGGAGACAATTTACTCCCGAAGGTTTCCTTGCTTACCCCAACTTCCTTGAAACTGTAACACAATTGAAACCACTTTACGCACTGCGCTCATTTGGTGGTGCATTGTATTTAGCTGGTGTATTTGTGATGTTATATAATGTTGTTAAAACAGTTAAGGCTGGAAATTTTGTTGACAACGAAGCTGCAGAAGCTCCTGCCTTATCCAAAGAATACACAGCACATGCAGGTGAGGGCTGGCACCGTTGGATTGAACGCAGACCTGTTCAGATGTTATTGTTTTCATTAATACTGATTTCAATTGGCGGTTTGATAGAGATTGTTCCTACCTTCCTTATCAAATCAAATATTCCAACCATTGCAAGCGTTAAACCATACACTCCGCTTGAATTACAAGGACGCGATATTTATATCCGTGAAGGTTGCAACAACTGTCACTCACAAATGATTCGTCCATTCCGTTTTGAAACAGAGCGTTATGGAGAATACAGCAAAGCCGGAGAGTATGTATATGACCATCCTTTTCTGTGGGGCTCAAAACGCACAGGGCCGGATTTGCACCGCGAGGGTTTGAAATATCCTGACTCATGGCACTATAACCATATGCTGGATCCGGAGAGTATGAGTGCAGGAACGATTATGCCTGCCTACCCTTGGTTGCACACAAGTGAGTTGGACACAGCAAGCACGCCAGCTAAGATTAATGCAATGCGTACGATAGGCGTTCCATACCCTGATGGATATGAGAAGATTGCAAATGCTGATCTTGTTTATCAGGAACAACTGATTATTAAAAATTTGGAGAAAGATAAAATTCAGGCATTGCCTAATACTGAAATTATTGCACTTATCGCATACCTGCAACGTTTGGGAACCGATATAAAAGCAGATAAAGAGCAGGCTCAGAAGTAAAATAACAACGAACCCACTAAAACAGTAAAACCATGTTGAAATTTGTAAAACATCACCTGACCAATATTACAGGAATTGAGATTTATCCACTCATCTCCTTCGGAATATTCTTTATCTTTTTTGTTGGACTTCTTGCCTATGTGTTAATGGAAAGAAAAGAGTATATCAACGAGATGAAAAAAATGCCTTTAGACGATATTATTTAACAAACTAAACTGTTCAATATTATGAACCCAATAAAAAATATAATTCAGAAAGCAGCTCTGTCTGCATCCATGCTCATTTTATCTGGAAACCTGATGGCCGCTGAAGCACCTCAGGTGCCTTGGAGAAACCTGAAGTTTGCAAGTGAGACTTCTACCTTTTGGTTTCTCAGCGGATTGGCTTTGCTCCTGCTGATAATGATTGTAGTGTTGGCAAGTGTTTTAAAGAGCATTGTTTCCAACAAAGATCTTTGGCTTAAAAGAGGTGCAGGAAACAAAGCAGCATCTGTTATTCTTGTTGCCTTGATGACACTTCCTGCAACATCTGCATTTGCTCAGGCTGCAAGTCCTGAAGCAACGCCTTTGATTGTTATGACAGAAGATATTTTCTGGGTATTGGTAGCGGTAAACTTTGTTTTGCTTTCACTGCTATTTGCTATTCTTTTGCTTATTAAAAATCTGCTGAAAAGTTTAAAAGCTGAGGAGGTTGCAGAAGTTGTACCTGTAGAACAAGACATTTGGACAGGCGCTTTAAATAATGCTGTTCCTGTTGAGCGTGAAGGTGAGATTATGATGGATCATGAATACGATGGCATACGCGAGTTGGATAACAACCTGCCACCTTGGTGGATTTGGGGTTTCTATTTCACGATTGCTTTTGCAGGTGTTTATCTTACCTATTATCATATTACAGGGAAAGGAGATTTGCAGATAGCTGAATATGAAAAAGCTATGGAAGAAGGTCGTTTGCAGAAAGAAGCTTTCCTTGCAAAATCAGGAGCAAAAGTAGATGAAAACAGTGTGGTAGTTTTTACCGATGCAGCGCAATTAGAAAAAGGGAAAGAAACATTTAAAACTTATTGCGCAGCTTGCCATGGACAGGCAGGTGAGGGTGGGGTAGGACCTAACTTTGCAGACGAGTATTGGATACACGGAGGAGGTATAAAAAACATTTTCAAAACTGTGAAATACGGTGTTCCCGCAAAAGGTATGATTGCATGGGAAGCACAGCTTACACCAGTGCAGATTCAGGAAGTGGCAAGTTATATCCTTACGCTTAAAGGAACTAATCCTGCAAATCCGAAAGAGCCGCAAGGTGATTTGTGGTCAGAAGGTGGAGTACCTGCTGCACAGCCTGACAGTTTAGCTGCCGACAGTGCAAAGGCGCCTGTTGCAGTTAATCAATAATTTATTGTTTGTATAGCCTAAATGTGAGCAGGAGAATAGTGTATAAAAACCCATCAGTTTTTATTAATTTAGAAAAATTATGGCTATCAATTTTGATATAAAGGATCCCGAAGGAAGTTTTAGAGATTCTATCAGCACCATCAATAAAGAGGGTGACCGCAGGTGGATATTTCCTAAAAAACCGGGTGGTAAATATTATAATGCACGGACAATTGTAAGTGTAATACTCCTTGCCTTTTTATTCTCAGGTCCTTTTATCCGCATCGGTGGTGAGCCATTGCTGATGATGAATATTATTCAACGCAAGTTTGTGTTGTTCGGACAAGTTTTCTGGCCTCAGGATTTTTATATTTTCGGATTAGCGATGATAACCTTTTTGGTCTTTATCATTGTATTCACTGTTATTTTCGGAAGAGTATTCTGTGGTTGGGTTTGTCCTCAAACCATTTTTATGGAAATGGTATTCCGCAAAATAGAATACTGGATTGAAGGAGACTGGAAACAGCAGCAGGCATTGGATAAAATGTCATGGAATACAGAGAAGATATGGAAGAAAACATTGAAACATGCTGTTTTTTATGCTATTTCATTTTTTATAGCCAATACATTTCTTGCTTATATAATTGGCAGCGATGAGCTGCTGAAAATAATAACAGACCCACCTGAACAACATATTGGAGGACTTGCTTCTATTATGATATTCAGTGCAGTGTTTTATGGAGTATTTTCGAGATTTCGTGAACAGGTTTGTTTGGTGGTTTGCCCTTACGGAAGGCTGCAGGGAGTGCTGCTCGACCGCAATTCTATTGTGGTTGCTTATGACAAAGTGCGTGGTGAGTCACGCGCTAAATTCCACAAAAATGAAAACCGTGCTGAGTTTGGAAAAGGTGATTGTATAGATTGTCACCACTGTGTTGATGTTTGTCCTACAGGAATTGATATCCGCAATGGAACCCAGTTGGAATGCGTTAATTGTACTGCCTGTATTGATGCCTGCAACCACATGATGGAGAGTGTAAACATGAAGCCCGGTCTTATACGCTATGCTTCGGAGAGTGAAATAGCAGAGAGTAAACCGTTCAAATTCACTACAAGGATGAAAGCTTATTCAGTGGTTTTGACACTGCTGATTGTTGCAATGACCACCTTGCTTATTACCCGAAGTGATATATCGGCTACATTGTTGCGAACTCCAGGTATGCTTTATCAGGAACAGGATGGCGAAAAAATAAGTAATCTCTATAATTACAAAATCATCAATAAAACAAATCATGCAATTCCGCTTACATTGAGACCGCTTGATCCAAATATTGAGATTAAATTAGTGGCACATGAGAACATAGTAGTAAATGAGCAGGGAATAGCTCAAGGAGCATTATTTATTTACGCAAGCAAAAGTGATTTGAAGAAAATGAAGTCTAAGTTCACTATAGGAATTTATTCTGGTGATGAATTATTATACAAAGCCACAACAACTTTTATCGGACCTGTAATTTTAAATAAATAACTATGAACTGGGGATACAAAATAGCCATATTCTATACCACTTTTGCCATCTTTATTATAGCATTGGTAGTTATTAGTTTTAACCAAAAATATGATTTGGTAACAGAAGATTATTACGACAAAGAACTAAAATTTCAGGATCAGATTGATAAACAGAATTTAGTGAACACGAATAGTAAACAAGTTTTATGGAAGCACGAGAATAATTCGCTGAATTTGACATTTCCGGCAACTGAAAATGTAAGTGGAGAAATTATATTATTTCGACCTTCAGACGCAGCGATGGATTTTAATGTGTCTGCAATGCCTGACAGTCTAGGTAATCAGCAAATAGATTTAAAAACTGCAAGCAAAGGTAAATATCTCTTGCAGATTGATTGGAAGGAAAATGATAAATCATATTTTCAGGAGAATGTAATTATTCTGTAGTATGTTTTGGACCGCATTTACATTGGGATTATTAGGTAGTTTCCACTGCATAGGAATGTGTGGACCGATTGCATTAGCACTACCTGTTGGCGGAAATAGCATAAGTAAAAGAATTGTTGCTGCCTTTACTTATAATTCAGGAAGGATTTTAACCTATTCTCTCTTTGGTATTCTGTTCGGAATTATTGGAAGAACCTTTGCTTTGGCGGGATGGCTACAAGGCTTCTCCATCACTATCGGTGTATTAATTGTGCTTTCAATTCTTCTTCCCGGTATGTTAAGCAGCGGAAATAAGATTACAGGCTTTGCCTATAGTTTTACTTCAAGGGTAAAAAGCGGGATGAAAAATTTCTTTCAACAACGCTCTTTTTCTTCTTTCTTTTTTATAGGAATGTTAAACGGGTTACTACCCTGTGGTTTGGTTTATCTTGCTGTTGCAGGAGCTTCAGCTACATCCGGCCCGTTAGAAGGAGCAACTTATATGGCCCTGTTTGGCGTAGGAACGTTACCCGTGATGTTATCAGTCATTGTTGCAGGTAATTTTATCAGCGTGAATATCCGCAATCATATCCGTAAGGCAATGCCCTTTGTAATTTTGCTTATAGGCGTATTGTTTATTCTGCGAGGATTGAATTTAGGAATCCCTTATGTCAGCCCTAAGATAAGTAAAGGTCAGGTGCATTCCTGCCATTGAGATTTTATTATAACAAATTACAATAAAAAAGCGAGTTGATTTCTCAACTCGCTTAGTACCCGGGAGCGGGGTCGAACCGCTACGGCCGCAATGGCCACAGGATTTTAAGAATTTTATTTGGTGGTTTTTAATGGTTTTAAAAAGTCGCAAAAAGTTCATGTAAACCAATGATATCAATCCTTTCACAATGTTATTAGAATTTTTAGATTTCATGTAAAATCTCAATATGTTTTACCTATGTTTAACCTAGTGGGTATTTTGTTATATTTCTAAAATGAGGTTGTCTTTGCTTCAGAATTTACATTTATATGGATCAAAAATATCTTACACAT